>CAZQMH010000166.1:0-6496 GCA_964594435.1 uncultured Alcanivoracaceae bacterium | reverse complement strand
ATGAAAAATTACTTATTTATCGTCTATTTTCTGTTTTGCGTTGCTTGTTCGGATAGCAGCAGTAATAAAAATTCACCCTCAAACCAACAGGATTCCGCACCGCAAAATGGTGCTCAAAATTCACATGAATTTGCCAAAAGACATACTTTGCAGAAATTGCCAACCAAATTGTCGCAGCAAAAAACCAACAAACAAGATTTGCACTACAATGCAGATGCCGAATTTAAAATTTTGAGCATTACCGAAGGCTTGTTTAAGAACGCACCTGCTTTGCAAGTGAATTTATCATTGCCCGTTGATGCCAGTCAAAATTTGGCTTCTTTGTTGCAGGTTTATGCAGGTGATAAAAATAACAGACACAGCGTTACCCAAGATTGGGTTTTGAGTGAAAACCAGCGAGTGCTTTATTTTCCCTTTATTGAAGCAGAAACACATTATAAAATTGTGGTTGACGATAATTTATTCGCCATAAATGGCAAAAAAATAGCAAATCCACAGCAAAAAGAACTGAATTCTCGCCCGTATCGCAAAATGGTTCGATTCACCTCAAAAGGTAGCACTCTGCTCAAAGAAAGCAGTGTTTTACCAATAGAAGCCGTCAACGTGTCGGCAGTCGATTTAAAATTTTGGCGAGTTCATGCCGACAAATATGCCGAATTTTTACAAATGGAATACCGCCGTGAAATCTCTACTTTGGAAACAATGTACGAAGTTGCAGATGTGGTTTATACGGCAGAATTTGCATTGGACAATGTCAAAAATACCCGTAACCAGCACGATATTTCTCTAAAAAACATTGAAGAAGTGCAAAAACCTGGCTTGTATTTTGTCACCATGTTGCCGCATGATGTCTATTCTTATAATATTGCCAATACTTGGTTTATGAGTACAGATATTGGTCTGCATGCCCGACTTTATCCCAACTCTTTGGTGGTCTTTACCCATAAAATTCCGCAAGCTGAAACCTATGCTGGCATCAACATCTTACTCATGGACCAAAAGGGCAACATCATTACAGAAGGTCAAACCGATGCCGATGGTTTTGTCGCATTTGAGACCTCAAAGCTCGATGAAATTTATTTTGTTATTGCCCAAAGGGGTGATAATTTTAATTTGATACGTATGAAGCAACCGAAAATGGACTTGTCAGAATTTGCTTTATCTAATCGCAAATACCATGCCCAAGAGTTGTTTTTGTATGCTCCGCGTGATTTGTATCGACCTGGCGAAAAAGTTAATATCAATGGTTTGTTACGTAGCGATGATGGCGAATTTGTTAAAGCTTCACCAATAAAAGTTGAGGTTAAACGTCCCAATTCTCGTGTTTTTAAGAGTTTTACTTGGCAAGGCGATGAAAGTTCTTTGTACCAAAGTCAATTTAGCATTCCTAAAGATGCGGCAACTGGCACATGGTCTTTTGTCGCTGTTTTGGGCAATAAAGACCGATTTGTCTACACGTTTCATGTGGAAGATTTTTTGCCAGAGCGTTTAAAACTCGACCTTGCACCACTCAATGAACACAAACAACTTGCCACAGATGAAGTGCCTGTTGTAAAAATCCAAAGTGATTACCTTTACGGAGCACCTGCCGCGGGTAACACTTATGATGCAACGGTTTCCATTCGAGCAACCACTTACTTATTTGAGGACTACCAAGATTATGAGTTTGGAGCAAAAGACTATTATGAATACAACCAAAGCGTCGATACCGCAAAAGCCAAGCTGGATGCCAATGGCTTTGCTCAATTAAAAGTAAAAAACAGTTGGGCAGAAACCCAGTTTCCATTGCGGGTGAAAACAACGGTGAATGTTTATGAATCTGGCGGCCGCCCTATTTCTCGCAAAACCGTACATAATATTTGGCCACATGATGTCGCCATAGGCGTGCGACCTGCGTGGATAGATGATGACTTTGATTTTGCCAGTCCAAATAGCTCGAATGAAATAAATCTCATAGCGATAAACAAAAAAGGTGAACGCATAAGCTTGCCCGAGGTAGAAGTATTATTAATTCGTGCCAATGACCGCAGGTATTGGCATTGGGGCGATGATGGCTGGTCGTATTCTGAGAGTGAAAAAAATGTTCCGGTATTCAGCACAATTGTAAATCTCAATAAGTCTGTTGTGGAAAAAGTTAATCTACCCGTGCAATACGGCAATTATTTTGTTGAATTACGCACCCGTGATCAAGTACTCATCAGTCGCTACAAGTTTTTTGCTGGTTGGCGTTGGTATGATGAACAATACCAAAACGGCGAGCGACCTGACCAAGTAAAACTGGCATGGCAGGCGGATAATGTGACACCAGGTGAGGACAACGAACTGAAAATCACGGCACCTTTTAGTGGAATAGCCATGATAACGGTCGAAAATGATGAAATACTCTGGAAAAAGAGCATCGAATTATCAAATGCAGAACAAGTTTTAAAGATTCCTGTCGCCAAAGACTGGAAACGGCACGATATTCATGTGTCGGTTATGGTCATTGCCAAAGGCGATGTTAAGCGAAAACATCTGCCCAAAAGAGCTTTTGGCGTGATTCATTTGCCCTTAAATCGGGACAATCGCAAACTTGACATCAGCATTGAAAATCCAGCAAAAGTCTTACCTGAAAGTAAAGTCACAATTAAAATCAAAGCCAAAAACCTGCAAAACAAGCCAACCTACGTGACATTAGCGGCGGTAGATACAGGTGTTTTAAACGTCAGTAATTTCAAGACTCCAAAACCTTTTGCTTGGTATTTTTCTCCACGTCAATACATCGCGCAACTGCATGACATGTATTCTTCCATTATTGCCTTTGGCGAAGGTCTATCGACCAGACAAAAATTTGGCGGTGATGAAGACATTAATCGAGGCGGTGACGCACCCCAATCGGATGTGCAAATCGTGTCACTTTTTAGTGATAAAGTCAGCTTCAATTCACAAGGCGTTGCCGAAATAAGCTTAGATTTACCTTATTTTAATGGTGAAGTTCGCTTGATGGCAATGGCATTTAATGACAATCAATTTGCTGGTGTCGATGCACGCATGAAGATCGCCGCTCCGGTGGTTGTTTCAGCATCATTACCACGCTTTATTGCCAAAGGCGATGCCTCTTTTGCCACTATTGATGTGCACAACACCGAAGATTTTGCCCAAAATGTTAACATTAACATCAGTGCCGATAAAGCATTAGGCAGTCAAAAACAAAGCACCAACATCAAACTTGCAGCAAAAGAAAAACAAATTATCAAATTACCAATAAAAGCCAAGTTCTACAACGGACAAGGCACCATCCATGTCAACGCTGATGTGACAAGTGCTAAAAAAGGTAAAAATAATTACCACATGGAGCGTGATTGGCATCTTGGCATCCGCCCTGCCCTGCCAGCCGTTACACAAACACAAATGGCAGTCATACCCAAAGGCACAAGTTTCAGCAGCAACAATGCAAAATTAGCCAACTTTGATACAATTAATCTGAAATCTATTCTGAAAGTTTCCAACACACCAGTTTTAAATGCACAAGACCACTTTAGGCATCTTATCCAATACCCTTATGGTTGTTTGGAACAAACTTCATCGCGACTTTGGCCGCTATTACAAGTGGAAAAATCTGATTTGGCTCTTTTCCCTGAAGCAAATGCTACAAAAATTTTCACCAACCGCAGTGAATTAATCAGTTCTGCCATTGGGCGTATTCTCGGTATGCAGCGTTATGATGGAAGTTTTGGTTTATGGGATAATAATTCTCCTGAGGAAAAATGGTTGACCGTATATGCTACAGATTTGCTGTTAAATGCTAAAAAATTAGGTTATAGCATTTCTGAAACGGCTCTAAACAAGGCGATAAAACGCTTAGGAAAATACGTCAAAGACTCCAGCCGAATTAGCAGTGATTTGTCCCGTTATCTGAGCAATAAACCGCATTATTTATTGGCATATAAGGCTTATGCCAGTTATGTGTTAGCGGGAATTAAACAGGTCAACTTGCAAGACGTAAGGGCTTTATTTGACCACCACAAAAAAGATGCCAAAACACCCTTGCCCTTAGCACATCTTGCCTTTGCCTTAGAATTATTGGGTGATGAACGCCGAGCCGATGAAGCTTGGCTCAAAGCCATTGACCTTAAGAGCAATGACAATAAATACTATTATTATGGTGATTATGGCTCAAATATTCGTGATTTATCGCAAGTCATCTATTTGGGCAATCAAAGCCATGTCAACAAAAATTCAACGACTTCGGCATTAACACTTATACCCCAACTGTTAGACCAGCTCAAAGGCAAACGCTGGTTATCGACCCAAGAACGCAGTGCCGTTTTTCGTTTAGCCAAAGCACTTGAAAAAAATAAAGCCAAAGGTGAAAAATGGCAACTCAAATTAACCCACAATAATTACAGCGATGATTATCAGCAAAGCGAAGACCTATTGAAAACCTGGTTTGCTCAAGATGCTAAAAATGGTTTTGCTTTGGAAAACATCAGCGACAAGCCCTTGTATATTGACTTCAAAACCCAAGGTTATTATAAAAACGCCATTCCAGCAAGCAATGGTATAAAAGTTGAACGCCATTATTTTGACCTCAACGGCAACGAGATTTCTATCAAAAAACTAAAAACAGGCGATAAAGTTTTGGTTTATATTGGTGTCTCTTTGGATAAAAAGTACAGCTATTTACCCCAAGCCATCTTGGTGGATTTGTTGCCCGCCGGACTCGAATTGGAAAATCAAAACCTCGAACATTCCTACAAATTCGATGAAATAAAGCTCAACAAAAAATACGTTTGGCAATGGCAGAACTATAACCACATCAACCATACCGAATACCGTGATGATAGGTTTATCACCGCCCTGTCCTTATCACAATACAGCCGCAGTCATATTTTTTATCTGGTACGAGCAGTAACGCCTGGCACCTACAGCATTCCACCAACATTAGTCGAAGACATGTACCACCCAGAAATACGAGCAGTAGGAGCCGATGAAGGGCAAATGGTGATAACGGAATAATTCCCAAATCTCGATAGAGAAAAAACGATTGCTTATACTCTCTTGTCGATTTTCTCTATCGGAGCTTGAGGGTTAAAAATGAATTCGAGTGCTAATAATCAACTGCGTTTGGGCCAGTTGATTTAAATCACGCGTCAAACCACCTTCAATCACCCATCGTGGCTTAACCCAAGTCAGCCCTGCGGTGATTTGTTTCAGGCTTTTATTGCCTTGTTGCCAGCGTTGATTAAACTCTAAAACAGTATAAATCTCATCACCAATACCCCAATCTGGTAAAATTTTTGGATTAATTCGGTATTGCCATGAAAAATCAAAACGGGCAGAATCCAAACGCTGGCCCAAACCTTTTTGATAAATGATGTCGGTATCTATTTCGTGTCGATTTTTAAAATGCGTATAAACAAATCCCGCTTGAGCACCGACATCACGGTTGCTGTTTGTGGGCAACACAAGTCCTGCCAACAGTGCCAAGCGATTACTGCTATCTGCACTGTTTTGTTGCCACAGTGATTGCCGCAAAAAAACTGTAACATCGCCAAATTTATTTGCCGTATTATTGGATAATTGATAGGGAACACCAAGCAAAAGTGTCTGCTTGCCAGAGATGCCATAAGCCGCACTTGTGAATAACGTCTCAGAGCCGCCATCGAGACTACCGCTGTATAAAAATCGCAACACACTGCTGTTTTTTGCCACAGGTAATGCCACAAAAGAACGCAATCCCATGGCTTCAAGCTGCCCAGAAAACATCAGAGCAACCACTCCTAATGCAGAATATTTTCGCATTTTTGTATGGCTTATTTTAGGTTGTTCAGTACTTTAACGGCAACGGGTGTAAATCCAGCATCTAAAATTGTTTTCTTTATCGCTTGGATGCTGGGTTGGTTTTCTTTAGTTTCAAGCCTGATTTTATTATTTTTCAGACTGACATCAACTTTCAAAACAGCATCCATTGCCTTAAATTTTTTATTCAAACTATCAACACAGAAAGCACAGGTCATGCCATGAACATCAACTTCAACAGTACGAGCAAAGATACAGGTTGATACTAATAATATTGTGATTAATAACAAGGTTTTCATAATTAAATTCCTAAAAGGTTACGTAACGGCAGTAAAAGTGTGCTAAAAAAGAATCCTATCGACCAAATAATTACACTGAGCCAAAAAATACGTTTATTCCACTTCTTGCTGGACTCGCAATAACGTGCTAATTCTGGGTCACTGGGACAGGATTGGTTGGGTCGCCAAATCAACCATGCTAAAAATCCAAGCATTAATGCCGATAAGCCTAAAGTCCAATACTTATGTTGAGCCAGCCAAAAAAGACCAGGAATATTATAATTCATACTGGCAACAACCGAACCCAAGCCCAAAGAAACCAACAAAATAGTCAAATCACATCACAACAAGTTGCTACTCGTGTTAAACAAGGTCAACCACCTCAACCACGACGTATCCACAACATCTCTCCTTTTTACAACAATCATCGCCTGCCT
>CAZQMH010000165.1:0-6539 GCA_964594435.1 uncultured Alcanivoracaceae bacterium | reverse complement strand
TTACATTAATTGGCGTCGCTGCAAGCATAATTACTGCAAATAGCCAACTTAATCGCTTAATATTTTTCATTTTTAAAGCACCTTCTAAGTTAAGTTAAAGTTATTTTTATACGTATGAATACTGTTGTATATTTGTTACACAATTCACACATTATATAAAACTCGGGTATTTTCGCATACCTCGGCGTATCCTAAAAGAGTTTTGTGAAAGTTTCGTTAAATTTCAAAAATAAATCTATGGTTTTTGCCATTCTGGGGCTACTATTGTATTTTTCTTCATTATTATTCATTGTTATGGTCAAAATCTCTCTTATTGCTTTGTTGTTCTCTTTTAATTGTTTTGCTGCCAAATTGAAATCTGGTCCTATGCTTGGGCATACCGCTTTGCGTGGTGCTAATATTTGGTTGGAAACAACAAATCCAGCTTCTGTGACGTTAAAATACTGGTTAAAGGATGACAAAAAACACCAAAAAACCCTAAAAAGCACCACCAAAGCCACAAACTTTAATATGCTGACTTTTCAACTCAAGGGTTTAGAGCCAGGTTTGCATTATGAATACAAACTATGGGTGGATGGCAAAGATATTGGCAAGAAGAATGCCTCTTTTTCTTTCAAAACCCAACAACTATGGATGTGGCGAACCGATCCGCCTGATTTTAGCGTATTAACAGGGTCGTGTAATTTTGAAAATGAGGAAGCCCATGACCGTGCAGGTACGCCTTATGGCGGTGGATATGAAATTTTTGACACGATTGCCGCTCAAGATGCGGATATGATGTTATGGTTGGGTGATAACTGGTATTATCGCGAAGTGGATTTTGATGCTGAACAAAACATGATTTATCGTGCCAGCCATGATAAAGGACGTGATTTTTTGCAACCAATTTTTGCCAAATTCCCTAATTATGCCATTTGGGATGACCATGATTTTGGTCCTGATAACAGTGGTGGTTATTTTATCTTTAAAGAGAACAGTCTCAAAATTTTTAAAAATATTTGGGCCAACCCAAGTTATGGAATGCCAGAAACACCCGGTACTTTTACCAAAGTTCGCTTTAATGATGTCGATTTCTTTTTACTCGATGATCGCTACCACCGCAGCAACGAAAAATTACCTGATGGCAAGGATAAACACATGTACGGCGATGCACAATTATTGTGGTTAAAAAACCAGCTGGTTGCCTCAAAGCAACCGTTTAAGTTTATCGTTGGTGGCAACCAAATGTTGAATGACTATAACCATTATGAAGGATGGGACCAATACCGATACGAACGTGATGCCTTTTTAAAATGGTTGGATGAAGCCAAAATAGAGGGCGTGGTCTTTTTAAGTGGCGACAAACATCACACCGAGTTATTAAAAATTCCACGACAAAATGCCTACCCGCTGTATGAACTCACTTGTTCACCTTTTACCGCTGGTACGCATGAGAAATACATAGAAGCACAACGAAAAAAGCCTATTTTAATGCAAGATACTTTGGTTGGCGTCAAAAACTTTTGTAAACTTGGTTTTAGTGGTCCAAGAAAAGACCGTACCATGACCTTACAGTCTTTTGATGTCAATGCTAAAGTATTGTGGACGAAAAAAATCAAGCAAAGTGTGCTCAAATACAAAAAACCTAAATAAAAAATAGCTTATACCAATGGAAAAGCTCGAAAAGACCGATAAATTAGAAAATATTGAGTTAATTGATGGTTACAAAAGTATCCGCTACCTTAATTTGTTTCGTTTATTGCTGAGTTTTTTCTTTTTTTCTATAATTTTTAAGTTTGTTAAAGGCTATATTGGCTTTTCCTATACGCGCGATTATGCGGAGTTTTTTGCCAGCCTCTACTTGGCATTTGCCGTTATTATTTGGCTTTTATCTTTCGTTTATCGCCGGCACAGCCTAAAAATTGGCATGTATGCGTTGGTGCTGGATTTGCCTTTTGTCATTAATTTAGTGGTTTTATTTGACGGTATTAATCAAGGTTGGGCGATTTTGCCCGTTATTACTATTGGTTCTTTTGCGATATTGTCACGCAGTGTTGTTGCCATTTTATTGATGCCAATTATTGCCAGCTTTTTATTGTGGTTTTTGCCTAAATTTATTATTGGGATTGAAGAACATCATATTAATCTTTCCACAATCATGTTGTTCACATTTACCTATTTTGCCATCGCTTTTGTTGGCATCAGGCAATCACAAGCCTACCAACATTCCTTGTTATTGTCCCAAAAACAAAAAAAGAGCCTGCTGAATTTATCGCAAATCAATAAACTTATTGTAGACAAGTTGCAATTTGGCGTCGTTGCCTTTGATAAAAATTTTAGCATTGCATTAATTAACCAAAAAGCCCAAGAAATAATAAAAGTAAAGGAAAATGAAAAACTGCCTGATAAGCTGCAAGACAAACTTGTCAATGAAATCATCACCAAACACTCCAATAAAAATTACAATATTTATGGCGAAGATTTATTGCTGGATGTGGTTGATTTGTCAGAAAATTCCACTATCCGCTTGTTATTCATCGAGCAACAATCCAGCATCAACCGTAAGTCGCAACAAATAAACCTAGCCAATCTTGGTCAATTTTCAGCCATCATTGCCCATGAGCTTCGCAACCCAATGGCAGCTATCTATTCCGCGGCAGAATTATTAAACGAATCACCTGAATTAAATGAAGAAGACCGCCAGTTAACATCGATTATCAGCAATCATATTGAACGCTCAAATCGCATCATCGAAGACATATTGCTCATGTCAAAACCACATCTGGCGAAACAAGCACGCATCAATCTATCGGAAAAATTAATTAAATTCAAACATGATTTCTTAACTCAACACCCCGATAATGAACAGAAAATTCAGCTAAAAATCCACCGCAATGCCATCTTTGTGAACTATGACAACACCCATCTTAACCAACTGCTGTGGAATTTAACGGAAAATGCCCACAAACACGGTGAAGATAAGCAGCTGGTCATCGAAACATCAGAAAAAAATCACGATATTTATTTGGATTTTAAGAATATCGGCAAAGCTTTTAGCCAAAAAGTCGAAGACAATCTGTTTACTCCTTTTTTTACCACCCATACTCAAGGCACAGGTTTAGGTCTTTATATTTGCCGTGAAATGTGCAAAGCCAACAACAGCAAACTTCAGTATTTTTACCAGCACCCCTATCATATCTTTCGTGTGCATTTACAAAAAATTTGAGCAATTTTTTGTAAGCCACGAGTATCGGTCTCATCAAAGCGGGCTGTTATTGGACTATCAATATCCAGTACCGCTATAACGGACTTTTCTAGCATTAAAGGTATGACAATCTCTGATGCACTGGCAGAATCACAAGCGATATGCCCTGCAAATTCATTGACATCATCCACAACAATGGTTTTGTTTTGGCTCAATGCCGTTCCACACACGCCTTGTCCAACGGCAATGCGTGTGCATGCGATTTGCCCATGAAAAGGCCCAAGCCGTAGTTCGTCATTCTTTAGCAAATAAAAGCCTACCCAATTAATGTCAGGTAAATTATGGTAAAGTAAACTGGACAAATTTGCCGCATTGGCAATAAAATCCGTCTCTATCGACAATAAGCCCTCAACTTGTTTGGTTAACAATTGGTAAAATTTCTTTTTATCTTTGCGGTTAATTTTTTCAATCTCAAAGCTCATGAGCACCTGCACAAATGGTTAAATATTTTTTTATCACCTGCTCCATGCCTTGTTCGATACACTCGATGGTCAATACATGCCCAATTGAGACTTCTAAAATACCTGTTATTTGTAAAAATGTTGCCAAATTTTTGCTGTCTAAATCATGCCCTGCATTGACTCCCAACCCTAATTGTTGAGCAAGCGCTGCTGCTTGGCGGTATTTTTCCAGTGTTTGGGCTTGTTTGGGCGTTTGAAAAGTGCTGGCAAATTCTTCGGTATAAAGCTCAATTCTATCAACGCCTGTGCTCGCCACACGTTGGACTTGTGCAATTTCGGCATCTAAAAACACGGCACTTCTGACACCATAATCCCGAATTTCTTTACCCAGTTCCGTGATTTTTTGTTGATGCAACGTTAAATCCCAGCCATGGTCAGAGGTCACTTGATTGACGCCATCTGGTACCAAAGTGCATTGGTCTGGTTTGGTTTGAGCAATGATTTTCATAAAGTCCTTGCTTGGATAACCTTCTATATTGTATTCGACATGCTCAAAATCTTGCAAAAATTCTGCCAATTCATAAGCATCTTTCACCGTAATATGGCGTTCATCCTGACGTGGATGAACCGTTATGCCATGCACGCCCAAGTCAATAAATTTTTTGGCAAAATCTATGACATTAGGGAAATCCCTGCCTCTGGCATTACGCAACAAGGCTATTTTGTTGATGTTGACGCTTAATTGAGTCATGTGCTCTCTCCTAATCCAAAAAAGTTACTGCTCGTTTTGTTTATCATCGCCTTAAATTCTGGCAACGGCGTTGTCCGCAGTTTGGCAACAACCTGCATGATGTGTGGCAGGTATTTTGGTTCATTGCGGCGTGTTTTAAGTTTTAAATCTCGTGGCAACAAATACGGTGCATCGGTTTCAAGCATTAAGCGATTACTTGGTATGTGTTTAACTAACTCTCGCAAATGCAAACCACGCCGCTCATCACAAATCCAGCCTGTTATGCCAATATGACAATCCAAATCCAAGTAGTCGAACAAGGCTTGTTTGCTATCGGTAAAGCAATGCACGACCAGTTTTGATAGTTTATCTCGGTGCTCTCGCACAATTGGATAAAAGTCCTTATGGGCCTCTCGTTGGTGCAAAAACATGGGAGCTTTGCTATCAATTGCCAGTTTAATATGTTGTTCAAAGGAAAATATTTGAGCCGCTTGTGGTGAAAAATTACGGAAATAATCCAAGCCCGTTTCACCAATTGCCACCACTTGCGGATGTTGAATCATGTGTTTTATCAATTCCTCGGTGTCCGCGGTATATTCTGTGGCATGGTGCGGATGAATGCCCACGGTCGAGGATAAACAAGTAGGAAACTCTTGGCTAAGCTCAAAGGCTTTTTTGGAACACGCCATACTCGAACCTGTTACAATCATATGTGAAACACCAGCTTTTTGAGCCGCTGTAATAACCTCTTGGCGGTCTTTATTGAAGCTGTCATGGGTTAAATTTGCACCAATATCAATCATGGTTCATTATTTATTCAGGAAAAATGGCATAATATACCACCCAATCTTAAATTCGGAGAAAAAGCATGCGTTTTTTTCAAAAACTTATCATTTCGGCGACATTGTTGTTAGCCGTTCAAGCAAAAGCCTTTACCCCAGAATCAGGCTTTTGGATTAATCCTAATATTCCAGGTACTGGTTATGCCATAGAAATCCAAGATAATTTTATGTTTGTTGCCCTTTATGTTTATGATAGCGATGGCAACCCAATCTGGTATACCGCAGGTACAACGCTTGGCGGCAATTCATTTTTTGATACAAATCTTGATTACACCTACAATGGTACATGTATTGACTGTAGCGTTACTCAACCAATTACATTAATTGGCGAACGTGGCCCAATCACCATAGAGTTTCTAACAGAAACAACCGCAACCATTCAATTTCAAGGTTCAGTACAAAATATTCAACGCTTCAACTTCCTACTCGGCAACGAAACCACCAGAATGTTAGGTGAATGGCAAACCGTCATTGACTTTTCCAGCACGGGAGTGGATTTTCCCTTCAATGGTGACATCTTGTTGTTTGATATAACCACAAACTCGGACAATGTCGATTACGCAGAGGGTTGCCGTCCTGATAATTCTAATGATGGCTTTTGTTCCAATTTTGCTCTAGATAATCATGATTTAGCGGCGATTTATGATTACCAAGAAAATGAATTATTGGCAGTTGTTAGCGATGATGCTGATTTTTGGTTAGCCTACTATGTTGATTTAGGGCTGAATCAGTTTGATGGTTTCGCCGAAACTTACCCAAAAGATGGCTCGCATAATAATATTTTTTATCCTGTTCGTGGTTTCAGAACTGCCAGTCGCTCGTTTATTGAGACAGGGGTTGGTCCTGCAAAATTAGCCAAAAGTGATGGCAAGAAAGTCGCAGGTATTGCCACAAGGATGAAGATTGATACCAACAAGCACAAGCCCTTGTCCTCTTTTAGCAAAAAAGAACAAGCCAAGATTTTAAGAAGACACACCATCGTGCAAACCTTAATCAATCGCTTGCAGCAAAAAAAGAAAACAAAATAGCCAAATCTCTATTTGACGAAAAAATACCCAAACCCTCCTTTTTCGTAGTAGCTTTTCTTCAATCTTAGGGCTATCGCACCTTAATCCCAAATCCCGATTTTCTATCGGGATTTGGGTTATTGATGGTGTTTGATTCATGTCAATTACTTTTTTACAGATAGGTTTATAATCATTACTAAGAGCTTGTTTGAGAATAGATTATCTATTCTCGGACACGCTCCTAGACCTGCCTATTACCTACAAATATTGTATTCGTAAAAATATCACAACTACTTCGCTCCGTCATTCCTGCGT
>CAZQMH010000164.1:0-6568 GCA_964594435.1 uncultured Alcanivoracaceae bacterium | reverse complement strand
AATTTCAGACAGCTGTTCTTTCTTATAGCGAGCGAGCAAATAGTTTTTCAAATCCTCCTCAATTAACACTTCATCATCTTCTCGGTCAATCGTATTACCCAAGCAATGCGGAAAACCTTCATTTCCTAAAAGCTCAATAAAAGCCTGTTCGAGTTTTGCTTCGGTGAATTTACTCATTGGATTCCTTTTTCTCAAGCTCTGCCTCTATCTCACCAACGGTAGGCAAACTGCCTTTAAGATTATCGGGTAATTCCTCGGTTAATGTAAATTCACTGACCCCGATAGGTTGTGATACACCTCGCAATGCAAACTCTGTTTCAATTTTCTTTTTATTTCTGCACAGTAATATGCCAATAGTAGGATTATCATCCTCAGCCTTCACCAAACTATCTACCGCCGATAGATAAAAGTTAAGCTTGCCTGCATATTCGGGTATAAATTTTGTGTTTTTAAGTTCAATAACCACATAGCACTTCAACTTAGTATGGTAGAACAGCAAATCAAGATAGTAATCCGATTCATCAACTTCAATATGATATTGCCGTCCAACAAAGGCAAAGCCTTTTCCCAATTCCAATAGGAATTTAGAAATTTGTTCGATTAATTTTAGCTCAACATCTCTTTCATTATAGGGTTGTGTCATTGTTAAAAAATCAAAAGCATAGGGATCTTTTATTGTTTGCTGTGCCAAATCTGACTGCGGACGAGGTAAGGTCTTTTTGAAATTAGTGACCGCTTTCCCTTGTCTCTTAAATAAGTTTGATTTTATTTGCAATGCCAATACATCACGGCTCCAGCCATTTTCTATGGTTTGATAAATGTAAAATTTTGCTTCCTTATTCTCTTTGATTTTGCCAATAAGCAGTTTAATGTGCCCCCACGGAATCAGCCGTATCTGTTGATATAAGTCATTATTGCTTAGTTGATTTAATATGTCCCCAACTTGGGGACTTTTACTATTTTCTAGTTCGTCCTCAACTTGGGGACGAATTGGAGCATAGTTGTAAAATAGGCGGCAATATTTAAGGTTTGTGACTGAAAAGCCCTGCATATCAGGAAATTCTTTTTTTAAATCGGCGGATAATGTTTCTAATAATTTACCACCCCAAATCACTGTTTTCTCGGAAATCATTTTGCCTAAGGCAAAATAGAAATCAATTAAGGTGGAATTTACGGCGATGGCTGCTTTTATCTGTGTTGAACGAATTTCTGATTTTAATTGCTTCAACCATTCAATATAATCTTGATTGAGTGCCATCTTGCTCATATTCGCTTTATTACTCATAATCGACAAATCCATTGTGTGCTAGAAAAATCGGAAATTCCGATTTTTCTTATGTTATTCTCTAATAGCTCAATAAACGCCTGTTCTAATTTTGCTTCATCGAATTTCATAATTAATTGTTATGAGAAAAACTATAGAGATATTCCATCATTTCACTTGCAAAACTCCTAATATCTTCTTCATTGCTGCTTGTAAATAAATGCGAATCAGGATTTAGCATTGTTCTAAATTCGTGGAATTTCGCTTTGACTGTCTCATCTGAAAAAATTGCATCTATCTTTTCGTTTAATGTGCCAAATGGCGTATCGCTTTCTGTATACGCCTTAAACTCCTTTATGTAAAAGTGTGGTAAATACAGACTTTCAAGAAATGGTCTCAGGTCAGCCCTAATATCCACTTCACTTTCTCTGTTTATAAAAGATTGAATTCTTGAGAATACCTTATCATAAGTAGTCTCTGTAAAAAGATTACTTTCAATTCTTCGAAGAAAGCTAGTTGTATTATTTTGAGAAATTTCAATGAAAGAAATAGTAAAGTCATCATTCATTCCTCTTTCCATAAAACTGCGAATGAAATGAGAGTAATGTGTTAAGACAATAACTTGACGCATTTCTCTCAAAGTATCTTTAATACGGGTAATAGATTTCAATATGCGATTGTCGTCAAAACTTGTAACAGGGTCGTCCAACACGATAATCGCATTTTGCTTTTGTTCAGGTGTTAAAAAATCCATCTTCGCCCAAAATAAAGAGAGTGCCAAAGCCCGTTTATCCGATTCACTAAATACTTTGGTAATGTTAGAGTCATTTATCTCGACATCTTTGAATTTTACTTTTAGGAAATAAACAGGTTGATGCCCTCGGTTGTCGGTTCCTCTTTTAAGTGTAAATTTTTCACTACCAAACTGCTTGAAATGAAAATCAATTCTTTCATAAAAACTGTCAAGGTATTCGTTTTGATTTGCAGATAGAGCCTGCTCGTTTGCTGTTATCCTAGCCTCAATAACTGTGATTTCTCTTTGTTCTCTTTGATACGAAATGCAAGCATCATTTTGCTCAACTCTTGCAATTGCTCTTTTTTTAACCCCAATTTCAGTTTGAAGTTCAGCAATCCTAGTTCTTATCTGGGATAAGTTACGATAAGGCTCTTTAAACAATCGTATCGCCTCTCTTATGCTTTCAATGGTTTCTGAAATTAAAGATATATTTCTTTGGTAGTTGGTGTGATTTTCAATTAATCTTGAAAAATCAATCGGTTGTACAATTTCGTGTGGTTTTCTTTCTTTCCTGTTAAGGGCTTGATTCACTTGTTGAGAAAATTGACCTGATAAGTCATTAAGACCTGTTTCGTTTATTGAATCTATTAATTCATTTAATCGAGTTACTAATGTCGTGAAAGCATCTGTATTTATTAACTGTGCATATTGTAAAAGTAGAGTCTGTTTTGCTGTGACCGCATTCAATGAATTGTAGTTCAATGCTCTCCATTGTCTTCTTAAACTCTCAATCGTATTTGTTATATCGAAAATATAGTTGCGGTATGCTTCATTGAAATAAGAGTGGTACGCATTAAGTAAGTCAGTTGCGTTTTCCAAAGATTGACCACAAAAGGAGCAATTTTGAGAATCATTTTTTCGAGTGTCTAATCCTTCTTTAATCCATTGTTCTGCGTTTTCAGTTATTTCAAAATTATTTTCAATTTGTTCTTGAAGTTTAGCAATTGCAGCAGAACTAATCTCATTAAATTCCCGCTCTAATAAAACGGTTGTTTGATTTATCAACTCTTGAACATTTGTTGTAGTTACATTAAATTGGGTAATGTCTTCAATTGATAATATTTCTGTAGGTTTTTGAAGCCTTTGTTGTTCTTGCTTAAGCCTTTGTTCTAAATCAGCTAATTGCTGTTTTGCTAATTCAAGATTAATTGTAGTGGGGTCAGTAGATAAAAAAGATAAATGTTCTGCTTCTGGTTTATCTCTTAAATATGGTGGTAGTAAATTAGAAATCGCACCTTTTTTCTGTCTTAGAAGTCTTTTATCCTCAGCGATTCGTGTTGCCATCTGAACTCCCTGTTGACCTAGAATGAACCTTGTAAAATTCTCCTTGTTCTGTCGTTCAATAGAGAGACCGGTAAATAAATTTTTGTGTATGAAATCAGAACCGAAAATATGAAGATCATCATTTGAGTTCAATTGTGTCCAAGAATTATTTGAAAAAGTACACGGCAGCTGGTTAGTAGCATTATGTGGTTTTACTGATATTCTTACACTCTGGTTTGAATTAACAGTAGGAATCGACTTTCGAGATGTAATTAAGGTTGGTTCATTTTCTTTGAGCGAAGAAAGTATATCGGTTAATGTTGTTTTTCCTTTTGTGTTAAGCCCATAGATGAAAGTCAGTTTTTCAAATTGAATTGAACCACCATTCGGAAATTCCCGAAATGCACCCACATTATTGATACTGTTAATTTGCTTTATCATTTTCCTAACTCTCTATTGTTTGCATTTCCATACGCTCAACAACTCCACGCATCAAAACAGGGCAAAGTGGTTTAATGCTGGCTTTCAACTGCTCATTGATTCGTTTGCGAGTTTCTAAGGTGTGATAAATGGTAACGATGGCTTCTTGTATTTTTATATCGGGAATGGGTAATTTAACATGGCACATTTCAGCCCAATCAAAGGTTTCTCTGGCACTGCCCCAAGAGTTGAAACGAGCGTAACGGTCAAATTCGGTTCTTTGGAAAAATAGGTATAAATATTCGGGTAAAAGTTGTTCTGTTTTGATGACTTCAAAAACGGTATAAATTGCAGAAACAATACAGTCATCTGCACTATTCATTGCCAACGCAATTTTATCACCTCTTCTTGACGTATCAGCTACATAGACGAACTGACCATTGCGAACAATTTTGTAATTATGAAAACTTACTCCTGTTGTATTTGCCTCTGAATCTATCAAAACTTTAGAAGTTGAGATTCCTTGTAAGAAATCAATTTCTAAATCTGTATTCCGTTCATTAACTTGCTCAATATACTCCCCAAGTAATTTAGGTTCTTCGGTTTTTATTAAATCTTCAATATAAGTATCACAAATCAACTGTAAATCTTCCAAGCTGTTTTCATACACTTTTTGGTTGTTGAGCAAGCCTTTGTAAAGTGCTACATATTTTCGTTGTTCTTCAATGTCAATATCGGGAATTTCCATATCACAAAGCCTATCCCACTCTAAACCGCCTCTTACACTTGAATCACAGTATGTCCAAGCTTTTCGATCAAATTCAGGTCTTTGAAACTCCATCATCAAAAATTCAGGTAGCAATTCTGTTTCATCAATAACTTCAAAAGTTTTATAAGCAGGTGAAACAAGAGCTTGTTGTTCGTCCGTATATAGTGCAACTGGTAAAACTTCATCTCTATTGACGTGCATTAGGTTAGTTGCAAATTGTCCTTTTGACACTACTTTGTACTTGGATAAATCAAGCCCTGCTTGATTGGCAACAGAAGGCATATAATTCTTGAAAATGTTAATTCCTAAAAGATTTGTAACCGCTAAATCCTTATTCCGCTTATCAACCAACTGTATGTAATCACCCAAACGCTTATAGCTCATAACCCAATACCTTAAAAGCGCTAATCAATTGGTCTTGCGATTCTTTCTCTTCTAGCAACAGTGTTTTAAAATCTTTTTGAATTCGTTTCATTTCAGTATCAAAATCAATACCGCTGTCGTTATCCACAAACTCAATGTATTTACTGGGTACAAGCGAAAAATCGTTGGCTTCTATCGCTTCAAAATTGGCTGACTTGCAAAATTCGGGAATATCTTGGTAAGTGCTTTCAAAATCGGTTTGTTGCCAGTTGTGATAATTCAACGCCACTTTTGCAATATCGTCTTCAGTCAGTTGCACATATTTTTTTTCATATTCACTTCCCCAACGCCTTAAATCCATAAACAGGATTTCTTTTTCACGATGTCGGTAATTTTTATCGGTGCTGTTTATATGGGCGGTTCGCTGTTTTTTGTTTTTATTCAAAATCCACAGCGTTACGCTAATATCGGTGGTGTAAAAGGTATTTCTTGGAATGATAATAATGGCTTCAACCAGATTATTTTCAATCAGTTTTCTACGAATTTTGTATTCTTCACCACCGCCAGACAATGCACCATTGGCAAGAATAAAACCTGCCACGCCATTTTCAGACAGTTTGGATACCATGTTGAGAATCCAACCATAATTGGCATTGCTTTTTGGCGGTACTTCGTAACCCATCCAACGCGGGTCGTCCAATAGTTCGTTTTCGCCTCGCCAGTCTTTTAGATTAAAAGGCGGATTAGCCATGATGTAATCGGCTTTTAAGTCTTTGTGTTGATCATTGGCAAACGTATCGGCATGTTTTTCGCCAAGGTTTGCCGAAATGCCACGAATCGCCAAATTCATTTTTGCCAATTTATAAGTGGTTGGCGTGTTTTCTTGCCCGTAAATGGACACTTCTTTTTTTGTCCCCTGATGGTTTTCAATAAACTTGATGGATTGGACGAACATGCCACCCGTCCCACAACAAGGGTCATAAATAATACCTTTGTACGGTTCAATAAGCTCAGCGATCAAATTTACAATGGTTTTGGGGGTGTAAAATTCGCCTTTGCCCTTGCCACTACTTTCTTTTAAGGCAAATTTACCTAAAAAATATTCATAAACACGCCCAATAATATCCTGCCCATTGTCTTTGAGCGTATCAATGTCATTGATGGTGTCTAATAATGAAGCCAGTTTGGTTTTATCTAAGGCAAGCCGAGAAAAGTAATTGTCTGGCAATGCGCCCTTTAAGGAAGGGTTGTCTTTCTCAATCATGTTGAGAGCAGTATCAATTTTTAGGGCAATATCATTTTGCTTGGCATTTTTAATGATATGGCTCCAACGAGATACGTCTTCCAAAAAGAAGACATTTTTCATGGTGTAGAAATCCTTCATTTCTACATATTTTTCCTTCCCATCCTCGATAAGTTCTTTTTTGCGTTGTTCAAACTTATCACTGGCAAATTTCAGGAAAATAAGCCCCAGCACAACATGCTTATATTCAGCAGGCTCAACTGAACCTCTTAATTTATCGCACGACTGCCAAAGCGTTTCTTCGATGGATTTTTCTTTTGTGTTATTTTTCTTTGCCATTGATGCCTGTTATTTCCTTTTGGTAATTTGTGTGTTTCGTTTGGTTGGTTTTGATGTATAACTTTTATACTTAAATCTTTAGAATGCAAGTATTATTGAAATTGGCATTTA
>CAZQMH010000163.1:0-6573 GCA_964594435.1 uncultured Alcanivoracaceae bacterium | reverse complement strand
AGCAACTCTGATAAGCGTTTGGCATGGGTGAGGTTGTTGGCGTCATACCATTTTTTGCTGTCATCATCAAAGTCGTGCATGGCGGCTTGTTGCAAGGCGTGCAAGGAGCCACGTTTGCCTTTGAGTTGGTGCAATTGCATTTGTTGTTGGTTGAGTTTGTCGAGTGCTTGTTGCAATTCTTGTTTGCTTTGGTCTTGTTTTTGTTTGCTTATTTGCAGTTGTTCGACTTTTTCATCTTGGGCAATGTTTAATTCTTCGGCTTGTATTTGCAGGGTTTCTAGTTCGTCTTCTAAGGGTATGGCTGTTGCGTCACTGCTTTCTTGTTTGAGTAAGGCGAGTCGGTCGGAAAGTCGGGAGAGCTGTTGGTCGATGGTGGCTATTTTTGTTTGTTCGACTTCAACGGTGCGGTTTTTTTCTGCCAATTGTGCCACTAAGTCGTTCCATGAGGTTTGCCAGCTTAATAATTCGTCTTCTAGGGTTGAGAAAGTGAGTTGCTTTTGTTTGAGGTCTGCTTCGGTTGTTTCGAGTTGCGGTTTGGTTGTTGCGAGCTCTTTTTTTGTGTTTTCTAATAGTTGTTTATCTTTTTGCAGTTGGCTCTGGTTTATTTGCAGGTTGCTTTTTGCATCTTCTAGTTCCGTTTGTAAGCGTGCAGATAGCGACTTTGAGTGGCTGATGAATTGTTCAATCTTACCTATTTCGCTGTTGACAAGGTAGAGACTTTCTTGCACTTTATTGTTTTTGTCTTGTAACAGATGTAAAGCAATGCGTCCTTTGTCAATTTGGGTTTCGCTTCCTCTTAAGCCTGTTTTTATTTCTTCCAGTGCTAGGTCCAGTTCTTTGACCAGTGTGCTGCTGCTTTGGGTTTTTTCTTGCCATTGTTGCCATTGTATGGCTAATAGTTCAACCTCAAGGTGGCGGTATTTTTCTTTTAGTTGTTTATATTTTTCGGCATTTTTGGCTTGTCGTTTGAGGTGGTTGATGTGTTTGCCGACTTCGGCCCTTAAATCATCCAAGCGTTCGAGGTTTTCTCGGGTGTGTTTGATTCGGCGTTCGGTTTCGCGTCTTCTTTCGCGGTATTTTGAGATGCCTGCGGCTTCTTCGATGTAGCCTCTGAGTTCTTCGGGTTTGGATTCTACAATGCGTGATATCATGCCTTGTTCGATAATGGCGTAACTGCGAGGTCCAAGTCCTGTGCCTAAAAACAAATCGGTAATGTCTTTTTTACGGCATTTGGTTTTGTTTAAGTAGTAAGCCGATTGCCCATCTCGTGATACTTGGCGTTTGACTGAAATTTCGTTGTATTGGGCAAATTCTCCTGTTACGGTGCCATCGCTGTTGTCAAAAATCAGTTCGACCATAGCGGTGCTGACTGGTTTGCGGGCACTGGAACCGCTAAATATCACATCGGTCATGGAGGCTCCACGTAACATTTTTGCTGATGTTTCGCCCATAACCCAGCGGACCGCATCAATAATATTGGATTTGCCGCAGCCATTTGGACCGACAACGCCGATGAGGTTGGATGGCATTAAAAATTCGGTTGCATCGACAAATGACTTAAAGCCAGCTAGTTTTATCTTGGATAATCTCATATAATCTTGATATTCTTTGGCAAATTCGTTAAGGTTCGCACTTTCAAAATTGCACATTATGCCATGAGTACACGCCCAAGTGAAGAACTAGAAACATTTGTTAACCCACAAAGCCAAAGAGACTATGTGATTTCGATAAGAATACCTGAATTTACTTGTCTGTGCCCCAAAACTGGGCAGCCTGATTTTGCGACCATTTATTTGGATTATACGCCCGATGAGTTGTGTGTTGAATTAAAGTCGCTCAAACTTTATGTGTGGTCATTTCGTGATACGGGTGCCTTTCATGAGGCTGTAACCAATAAAATTTTAGATGATTTGGTCGCTGCCACCAAACCGCGGTGGATGAAAGTCCGACTGGAATTTATGGTTCGTGGTGGAATTTATACCGATGTTACGGTGGAATACAGCAAAGCATGATTGGTGCCGAGCGAAATCTTGTTGACTTGTGGCTTGTTCGAGCTTTATAATGTTTCGCTGTTTACTCTTTAAGGTTTAATAATATGAATGAATTAATTTCCACAGCTGGCATTAGCTTTGCGTCCATTTCGCGTGGACTTTTGGGCTTGGTTGTCCTTATTGCTATTGCCTATGTTTTTTCATCGGATAGAAAATCAATCTCATGGAAGGTGGTGGGTGTTGGTTTGTTTATGCAGATAGTTATCGCTGTTGGCGTGTTGTACGTTCCATTTGTTGCGGCTTTTTTTGACACCGTTGGGCATTTGTTTGTTAAAGTCATGGATTTTACCAAAGCTGGCACGGAATTTTTAATCTCTTCTTTTGTTACCCATAAGATAGAATCACCGTTGATAAATTTCGCCTTTGTTATTTTACCTACTATTATTTTCTTCTCGGCATTGACTTCGGTCTTATTTTTCTTGGGTATCATCCAAAAAGTTGTGAAGGCTTTGGCGGTTGTGTTAACCAAGGCTTTGAATATTTCAGGAGCGGAAAGTTTATCGGTGGCTGGCAATATCTTTTTAGGGCAGACTGAAGCTCCTTTGATGATTAAGGCTTATCTTGAACGCATGAATCGTTCGGAAATTTTATTGGTGATGATTGGCGGGATGGCGACTGTTGCTGGTGGTGTATTGGCTGCGTATGTCAACTTTTTAGGTGGTGATGACCCTGTGCAACAAGCATTTTATGCCAAACACTTGTTAAGTGCGTCAGTAATGGCAGCACCTGGAGCGATTGTGGTGGCTAAAATTTTAATGCCACAAACGGAAAAAATTGATAGCAATATTGAAATTACTAAAGATAAGGTTGGTGCTAACTTTCTGGATGCGATGGCAACAGGTACAGCTGAGGGCTTGAAACTTGCCATGAATATTGGTGCGATGTTGCTGGTTTTCTTTGCTTTTATTGCTATGGCAAATTATATTTTGCAAGTTTTTGGGCATTTTACCAAAATTATTGAGTGGGCAATTGCGGCGGTTCTGGCAGGAGCTTATAGTTTCAGTCGCAAGGATGATGTGAAACCTGTGAAGAGTTTTTTTATTGTCTTTTTGTTGTTTTTGTTTTTTATTATCATCTACCGTTATTTAATGGTGTTAAATGTCAAGGGTTATACCTTTGATAATACCATCAATCAATGGGTGGCAGCTCATACCAATTACAAAAAGTTGTCGATGGAATTTATTTTGGGTTATACTTTTGCACCATTGATGTGGTTGATTGGCGTGGCAAAAGATGATATTACTTTGCTTGGTCAGCTATTGGGCATAAAACTGATTGCCAGTGAATTTGTGGGCTATATAAATTTGGCTGATTTTAAAGATGCGACCCATGCGGTGCATCTGACGTATGAAAAATCGGCTCTTATTGCGACTTATATGCTCTGTGGCTTTGCTAACTTTGCCTCGATTGGTATTCAAGTTGGAGGCATAGGGCAGCTGGCTCCAAATCAACGCAGAAGATTGTCAGAGTTTGGTATGAAGGCGTTGCTTGGTGGCTCGCTTGCGTCACTGTTGTCTGCCACGATTGCTGGTATGCTTGTTGGATAAAATATGACTTTCAGCACTTTTTTAAAATGTTTAAACCTTTAAAATCGTGTCCTTATTGAATTATTGTTAAAGTGGATAAACTTATGAAAAAAAATAATCTTATATTTCTGGCTTTTATATTCATGTCTTTTACCACCAGTGCGAAAATTTTGCCGTTGGAGGATTTTATCAAACCAGCAGAATTTTTAACCATTAAAATCTCGCCTGATGGATCTAAAATGGTCGGCGTTATTCGAGAAAATGACCGCGATAAGGTTGCAGTTGTTGATATTAAGACCATGAAACCCTTATCTGCCAAAGAATTTGGCGAAAGTCGCATTGTCCGTGGAGTCACGTGGGCAAATAATGATGTGATTTTAATGACGGTGGCTAAATCTGTTGGTTATTTGGATAGAAAGGGTAAGTGGGATGGCATTTATGCCATGCGTTTTGATGGTAAAAACTCTGCAGCCATGTTTACACTAGAAAATACCAATGGTGTTTCTATTTTAGAAGGGATGCCAGAGAATAAAAGAAAAATACTCATTGCAGAACGTAAAGCAGGCGGAGCTCATATTTTCGAGTACGATTTAAAATCAAAAAAACGTAAAGTTAAAGCCGAGCCTGCTGACAAATATGCCAGTTTACCTGATTTGGATTTGGATGATAATCCTGTAGTCTCAGTTGGCTATGATATTGATACTGAAAGCACTTACTTATGGTATAAGCCTGGCAAAGCAAAGAGTTGGAAAAAGCTGGATTTAGCCCAAGGTCAAAAAGAAGTCAGCACTACCTTTGGTGGCAATAGCCATAACCCAGATGAAGTCTATATTTTATCTAATCACGATGCCTCAACAGTGGGTTTGTTTAAATTAAATTTAAAATCAGGAAAATTGAAAAAAATGTACCGCAATGATAGTGTGGATATTTTAGGTGCCATTCACAACCCTAGAGGTGAAGCCATTGGATTTATTTTGTATCCTGACTACCCTGAGCTTATTTGGGTCAATAAAAAAGATCCCATGGTTCCCATTTATAAAGGTTTAAAACAAGCCTTTCCAGGTCAAGCCATACGAATATTTAATTACACATTGGATAGAAAAAAGATGGTGTTTAGTGTTTTTAGTGATACAAACCCAAGCGAGTATTATCTGCTTGATTTAAAAAGCAATAAAATTAAACCCTTAGTTAAGGAAAGAAAGTGGATAAATCCCAAAGACATGGCAGAGATGAAGCCAATTACGGTAAAAGCTCGTGATGGCATGGTGTTGCACGGTTATTTAACCTTGCCCAAGGATAAAGAAGCCAAAGATTTGCCCATGGTGGTCAATCCACACGGTGGTCCGCATGGTCCACGAGATATGTGGCGTTTTAATTACGAAGCTCAGTTAATGGCAAATCGAGGGTATGCCGTCTTGCAAATTAATTTCCGCGGTTCTGGTGGTTATGGACGTGATTTTCAGATGGCTGGCTACAGAAAATGGGGTTCTGCCATGCAGGATGATTTAACCGATGCGGCAATGTGGGTAGTCAATCAAGGCATCGCCGATAAGAACAAGTTGTGTATTTATGGTGGTTCTTATGGTGGTTATGCCGCCCTCCAAAGCATTATTCACGAACCCGATTTGTACAAATGTTCTATTGGGTATGTTGGTGTTTATGATTTGAAAAAGATGAAAGTCTGTGGTGATACCGTTGCAAAAGGTGGGCATCAAGGTAAAAAATATTTGTCTAAGGTGAATGGTGATGACAAGGCGGAACTAGAAGCCTTTTCACCCGCGTATAATACCAATAAAATCAAAGCCAAGGTATTTCTTGCTCATGGTGAGGATGATGTTCGTGTGCCGATGTGCCAGCTCAATTCTTTGGTGAAAGGTTTGAAAAAATCAGGGGTTGATTACGAGGTTATGACCCGTGACGAAGGACATGGTTATCACGATCCTAAAAATAGAAAGGATTTTTATTCACGATTGTTGAGTTTCTTGGATGAGAATATTGGTCATTAATAACCAAACTTAAGAAATTGAAAAAAGCCTCATTTTGAGGCTTTTTTTATTGGAGTAAATCAATTATCTCGTGTCGATTGGTTAAGCCCAGAATTAACAACAAGTCATCTGCTTGAGCCCATTGCAAGGCTTTTTTTGTGCCTTCAATGGTGTCGGTAGCGTGTAGGATTTGTTCATCTTTCATGCCGAGTTTGTTTGCTGCTTGGTGTATTATTTTTGGTATTTCACCAAGCTTTCTGCCACGAAGGTGGCTTTCCATTTCACAAATCACCAAACAATCGGGTTGGGCAATGAGTGCCGATTTAACCAAGCCGAAGATGAGTTCATCGCTTCGGTCTCCTGCTTGTCCTAGCAATACTAAACGTCTTTTAGCAGGCATGTTTTTGATGGTTTGTGCCATTAATCCTAAACCGTGTTCGTTGTGCGCAAAATCAACAATGACTTTTGCACCGTTGTAGGCAAACAAATTGCCTCGTCCTGGGTTGTTTTCAGGTGTGCTTTCGAAGCTCGATAATCCCTTGGCAATGGTTGTGTTGCTAAATCCCATGGCTTTGCACATGGCACTGACGGCTAATGCATTATGAATATTGTGTTTTGCCGCTCCGCCAAAGGTGATTGGAATGGCTTTTATATCGACAATTGTCTGCGGTGTTTTACCATCGTGGTAAATTATTTTATCGTTTTCAACATAACAAGCCTTGTTGCCTTGTTTGAGGTGACGCAAAAGTATTGGGTTGTTAGCTGACCAAGAAAACCAAACGATAGTGTGGTCTAATGTTTTGGCAAAATTGACACTGCCAGCATCATCGGCATTGAGAATTAAATCTTGATTTTTTGTTATGGCTTGCCTGACGATAAATTTGGCTTGCACCATATCTTCTATGGTATTGATGCCGTATTCGCCTAAATGATCTTCGGCGACATTGGTGACAACTACACAAGTGGCTTCATTAACACCTAAACCACGCCGCAACATGCCACCACGTGCGA
>CAZQMH010000162.1:0-6607 GCA_964594435.1 uncultured Alcanivoracaceae bacterium | reverse complement strand
CTCGCAAAGACGTTAATCCAGATGAAGCCGTGGCAATGGGTGCAGCCATTCAAGGTGGCGTATTATCAGGTGATGTTAAGGATGTGTTGTTGTTAGATGTAACACCTTTATCATTAGGAATAGAAACCATGGGTGGTGTCATGACTAAACTGATTGACAAAAACACCACCATCCCAACCAAAGCATCGCAAGTCTTCTCAACAGCCGAAGACAACCAAGCAGCGGTGACGGTTCATGTGTTGCAAGGCGAACGTGAAATTGCTTCAGCCAATAAATCACTTGGGCGTTTTGACCTTACAGGTATCAACCCAGCCCCACGTGGTATGCCACAAATTGAAGTAGAGTTTGATATAGACTCAAACGGCATTTTGAATGTTTCGGCAAAAGATAAAGCCACCGGCAAAGAACAACGCATAGAAATCAAGGCAGGTTCTGGTTTGAGTGATGAAGAAGTCGAACAAATGGTAAGAGATGCCGAATTACATGCTGAGGAAGATAAAAAATTCCAAGAAGTCGTTAAAGCACGAAATGCGGCAGATGCCATGGTTCATCAAGCCAAAACATTGATAGATGACAACAAAGAAACCATCAGCGACGGTGAGCGAGCCGATGTGGAATCAGCCATAGGTAAAGTTGAAGAAGCGATGAAGTCTGATGATAAATCCGCAATCGAATCTGCCAGCGAAGCGTTACAAAATGTTTTGTCACCTATTATGCAAAAAGCACAAGCCGCGGCTCAAGCTCAAACACAAAGTGGACAAGAGCAAGCCAGCGAAGATGCCGATGCCAATGATGATGACGTGGTTGATGCAGAATTTGAGGAAGTCGATAATAAATAACTTCTCAAAGAAGTTGTATTCAAAAATGAAGCCCTTAATTTTTGTTAAGGGCTTTTGTGTTTAAGCAATAATCGCAAATCCAGCCGTGGATTAACGAGTAAAAAGAGTTGAAAAAAGGGTAAAAAATGTCACAAAAAGATTATTATGAAATTTTGGGTGTTTCGCGCACAGTAACCAAGGTTGAACTAAAAAAAGCCTTCAAGCGAAAAGCGATGAAATACCATCCCGATCGCAACGATGCACCAGATGCTCAAGAAAAATTTAAGGAAGTCAACCGTGCTTATGACACACTAAGAGACGACCACAAAAGAGCACGCTATGATCAATTCGGTCCCGAAGGTGTGAACCAATCAACCGGCGGTTTTCATGGGGCTGATGTTGGCGATATATTTGGTGATATATTTGGCGATATTTTTGGTGGTGGACGCCAACAAAGACAACAACGTGGCAGCGATATTCAGATAGAAATCACGGTAGAATTAGAAGAAGCTGTTTTTGGAGCCTCAAAAGAAATAAAAATACCAACCATGAGTGGGTGCACATTTTGTGATGGCAGTGGTTCAAAAGACGGCAAAAGCAGCACCTGTGAAACTTGTCATGGACAAGGGCAAGTGCGTATGCAACAAGGAATTTTTTCGGTTCAGCAAGCCTGTCCACATTGCCAAGGGAAAGGCAAAAAAATAGACAACCCATGCAATCATTGTGGTGGACAAGGTCGAAGACGTGAAACCAAAACCCTTAACGTCAAAGTACCCGCAGGCGTTGATAACGGCGATAGAATTCGTTTATCTGGCGAAGGCGAAGCCGCTCCAGTTGGCGGTATAGCGGGTGATTTGTATGTGGATATTGTGGTGCAAGAACACGCCATATTTCAACGCGACAATAACGACCTCTACTGCCAAATGCCAATTGATTTTGGCTCCGCTGTTTTAGGTGGAGAACTGACAATCCCAACCTTAGATGGCGAAATCAAGCTTAAAATACCAGCAGAAACACAATCAGGCAAAGTTTTTCGTTTGCGTGGCAAAGGCGTGAAATCTGTACGTTCACACACAACAGGTGATCTATTATGCCGAGTCGATGTGGAAACGCCTGTAAATCTGACCAACTTCCAAAAGAAACTGGTCAAACAACTGACAGAATCCATCCAAAAAGGCGGCAACAAGCACAACCCCAAAGAAAAAGGCTGGTTTGATTCGGTAAAATCTTTTATGGATAAACTAAAAGGCGAATAAATGAACATCAAATCCAACAAAATACTGGTGCTTGATTTTGGCTCTCAATTTACCCAATTAATCGCTCGTCGTATTCGTGAAGCAGGCGTCTATTGTGAAGTATGGGCATGGGATGTGGATTTTAATATGATTAAGGCATTTAATGCCAAAGGTATCATCTTATCAGGCGGCCCTGAATCCGTACATTTGGATGATGGACCGCAACTGGAAGCCAAGATTTTTGAATTAAACATTCCTGTGCTTGGGATTTGTTATGGAATGCAAGCCATAGCTCATCACTTTGGCGGCAAAGTGATTGCCAGTGATGAAAAAGAATTTGGCTACGCCCAAGTCAATCTCATCCACAAATCACGTTTATTAGATGGTATATTTGACCAAGCAGAAGCCACCTTAGATGTTTGGATGAGTCATGGCGATAAAGTCGCTGTCATGCCACAAGGTTTTGTCGCAACTTCGCAATCAACAACCGCACCCATAACCTCATTCGAGCATGAAACACAAAGCATTTACGGTATTCAATTTCATGCAGAAGTCGAACACACGACCTCAGGTCGAAAGATATTTGAACGTTTCTTATTCACTATATGTCATTGTGAAAAACTGTGGAAAACCGATAAAATTATCGAAACACACCTACAAAACATAAAAAAACAAGTTGGCGAAGATAAAGTATTGTTGGGCTTATCTGGCGGTGTTGACTCCTCTGTTGTAGCGGCTCTTTTGCATCAGGCACTGGGCAATAATTTGGTCTGTGTTTTTGTTGACACGGGGCTATTACGCTACCAAGAAGGCGATCAAGTTATGCACACCATGGCTCAAGGTATGGCAATAAATGTTATTCGGGTCAATGCTGGTGAGCGTTATTTCACGGCACTTGATGGCGTGGCAGACCCCGAACAAAAACGTAAAATTATCGGTAATTTGTTCATAAAAATATTTGAAGAAGAAGCCCGCAAGCTAAAAAATGTTAAGTGGCTAGCACAAGGCACGATTTATCCCGATGTTATAGAATCAGCTGCCTCTAAAACAGGCAAATCTCACGTTATAAAATCACACCACAACGTTGGTGGTTTGCCCGCTGATATGAATTTAAAATTACTCGAACCCCTGCGTGATTTGTTTAAAGATGAAGTTCGTAAAATGGGCGTTGCCTTAGGATTGCCCAAAGCTATGGTTTATCGCCATCCTTTTCCAGGGCCAGGACTGGGTGTGAGAATACTGGGTCAAGTCAAACAAAAATACGCACAAATTCTTGCCAAAGCGGATAATATTTTTATCACTGAATTGGAAAAATGGCAGCTTTATGACAAAACCTCACAAGCATTTGCGGTTTTTTTACCGATAAAGTCAGTTGGTGTGGTTGGTGACGCTCGGCGTTATGAATACGTTATTGCCTTACGAGCAGTAGAAACAATAGACTTTATGACAGCTCGCTGGGCACATTTGCCCTATGAGTTTTTAGAGCACGTTTCCACTAGAATTATCAATGAGATAGACAAAGTATCTCGTGTAGTTTATGATATATCATCCAAGCCACCTGCAACAATAGAATGGGAATAGCTTAAATCATTTATTCCATTTTTTTGATAAAATGTTATCATAGCATTTTAGCAACAAAAACTCAGACCCTCTATGGCGTTACATGCTTTACAATCAGGCTACATGATTCGGGAATACCGCATCAAAGGACTTCTTGGTGAAGGTGGTTTTGGTTTAACTTATTTGGCTTACGATACCCACTTAGAAAAAAAAGTAGCCATCAAAGAATACATGCCGAGTGAACACGCCATTCGAGAAAATGACTCAAAAATCGTCCCCAAAAGCAAATCCTCACAAAAAGTCTACAAATGGGGCTTGAATGCCTTCATCAATGAAGCCAAAATTTTAGCAAAATTTGAAGACCCAAATATCGTTCGTGTGTACCGTTTTTTTGAAGAAAATGGCACCGCCTATATCGTCATGGAATATTGTGAAGGCGGTTGTTTGGTTGATAGAATAGAAAAAAATCAACCGATGGCAGAGGAAGAACTAAAAACAATCATCACCGCCGTTGTTCATGGTTTGCAACAAGTGCATTCTCACGGTGTATTGCATCGCGACATCAAGCCAGACAACATCATGTTTCGGGCGGATGGCACACCAGTTTTGATAGATTTTGGTGCGGCACGACAAGCCATCGGCGATAAAAGCCGCAAAGTGACGACCATCATAACGCCAGGCTATGCTCCGATGGAACAATACAGCTCGCAAGGTGAAATTGGTCCTTGGTCGGACATTTATTCGCTAGCGGCAGTAGCCTATCTGTGTGTGACAGGAGAAAAGCCACCAGATATCATGAATCGCTTGCATGAAGACACCATTGAGCATTTGAGTAAAAAACAAAACTCGACAGCTTTTTTAAAAGCAATAGATGCAGGCTTGCGTTTGCATGTAAAAGAACGACCCCAAACCCTAGAACAATGGTCTGCCTTGTGGGAACCCCAAAGAACGCAAGTTTTCAGCTCAAAAGACAAGCTCAAACCCATCCTAACCGACAACAGGGTGAAAAACTCAGCCAGCAACTACCGCCGCCCCATATCAGCCCGAACAAGCCTGCAACCCGATGAACTCACCATTGTCAACACACGGCTGAATTTAGAAGAAAACCCCAGCATTATTGTCAGTTTCTTCAAAATGCTGTTTACCATCGCTGTGCTTGCGGGCTTAGGTGCTGGTGGTTATTATGGCTACAATTACTATTTACAACAACAAAAAGAACAGCCCAAAACTCCCAACCTTGCCACGCACAACACGACTGCACCGCCACAAACCCAACAAACAACACAAGTTGACAAGCAAGTTGCCACACAAGCTACAACAGAAACAGAAATAAATACAAATACAGCAACCGATGAAAACCTCGTTCAAAAAGTACAAAAATTACTCAACAAACTGGGCTATACCGTACCAGAAGATGGTGCAGCTGATATCAGAACGGTCGAAAGCATTAAACTTTTTGAGAAAGAATCTGGATTGATTGTCACTGGCAAAGCTGATGCAATCTTATTCAAGAAACTAACCCAAGCCCTGACATCTCAAGCCCAACTTGACTGGCAAAAAACCGTTGATGCCAACACTTTAGCTGCTTATCAGGAGTTTTTAGAAAAATACCCAACCACACAATACAAAGTAGCGGCACAAGCTACGATTGATAAACTCTCAAATCAACAAACACTAGAAAAAGAACAACAAGACATAAAATTAAAACGCCAAGAAATTCAAAAAGCACTGGCAGAAAAACGCCAAGAAGTGCAACAACAAAAAGAAAAACTCGATGAAATACAACAACAAAAATCACAAATCGTAAAAGAGACCAAACTTCAACTCATGCGGCTAAAATACAAAAACTTGACTATCAATGACGAGTTAGATTACTCAAGTAAAAATGCCATCATTGCCTTTCAAAAGTTAAAAAATCTTCTACCAAGTGGTAAGCCGAGCCCTGATTTATTAACCTTATTAAAAACGCAGCAACAATGGCCAGGAAAATTAATCGCAGAAAAATTCAAAGCCTGCAAAGCGTGCCCAACCATGATTCAATTGCCTGCCGGGCAATACACCATGGGCAACAATTTTGAGAAAAAGACGCAGCAACCCGCCCATAATGTCAATCTGCATGAATTTGCCATGAGCACCACCGAAGTGACCTTTGCCCAATGGGATGCTTGTATCGCCGATGGTTATTGCACCACCAAGCCCAATGATTACGCTCTGGGACGTGGAAACCGAGCCGTCAGCGAAATCAGCGTGAGTGATACCAAGCAATTTTTACAATGGTTGTTTAAAAAAGCAGGCAAACATTACCGCTTACCCAGTGAAGCCGAATGGGAATATGCCGCACGAGCAGGAACCCGCACAAAATACTATTGGGGCAACGACATCGGCACAAAGCATGCAATATGTGAGGGTTGTGGCGTGGAAGTGGAAGAAAAAGAATCCTATGAAGTCAAGAAATTTGCTGCCAATAATTTTGGTTTATACGATATGCTAGGCAATGTATGGGAATGGACGGCTGATTGCTGGCACCCAAATTACTACGGTGCACCATCTGACAACGAAGCCTGGGAACCCAATGATTGCACAAGTTTCGTCATTCGCGGAGGCAGCAGTATCAACAAACCCAATGACCTTACCGTAAGCAATCGGGGCAATATGAAAGCCAACGGCAAACACCGCTCATTGGGTTTTCGGGTCGTAGTTGACAGCTATTAAGCCGTTATTCCTGCACAGGCAGGAATCTCTATGGTGAAGTGCTTTTTATTAAACATAGATTGTAATTATTATTTGGCGATTAAGCATTTTGACAATTTCTTAAGTGCATTAAGGGCTAGGAGTTTGTCCGAGAATAGATAACCTACTGCGGAAAAGGTGAATTTGAGCAATTTTTCACCTGATTTTCGTTAAATAGCGGAGCTATTCGCCTCAAACCATGCAAAAATTTGCCTCAAATTACCTTTCCCTCGCTACGGTTCCTATTCTCGGACAAGCTCCTAG
>CAZQMH010000161.1:0-6658 GCA_964594435.1 uncultured Alcanivoracaceae bacterium | reverse complement strand
CAAAACGATAGACATGGTAACCGTGCTTTTTTAAAAATTTAGCAATAGAGCCAAATGCCCAACGCCCCATCCAAAGCCCATGTACCAAGACCACCGCTTGCCCGTTAAATTTGACGGTGGTTTTACTCATCTTCTGTGACTTCTGCTTCAGGATAGATGGCCTGAACATGAACCTCGGCTAATTGTGCGTCTGGAATTTCTGACGGAGCAGAAGTTAAGCTACAGCTAGCAGAAGATGTTTTGGGGAAGGCGATAACATCACGAATGGATTCAACGCCACACATCAGTGCCGCCATTCTATCCAAACCTAAAGCAATGCCGCCATGTGGAGGGCAGCCATAACGTAAGGCTTCGATTAAGAATCCGAATTTGGCTTGCGCTTCATCTTTGCTGATACCCAACAAGTCAAAAACCGCCGATTGTATGTCTTTTTTATGAATACGTATGGAACCACCGCCGAGTTCAACACCATTCATCACGATGTCATAGCCTTTAGAAATGGCAGCTCCAGGGTTGTCTCGTAAGGATTTTTCATCGCATGTTGGGGCGGTAAATGGGTGGTGCAGGGCATCCCAACGTTGTTCGTCATCGTTGTATTCAAACATCGGAAAGTCAACAACCCAAAGTGGTTGCCAGTCGGTTTTAACCAGACCTAAGTCTTTGCCAACTTTTAGGCGTAATTCGCCCATGTATTGCGTCACGGTTGCGTAATCACCAGCACCAAAGAAGAGCAAATCACCATTTTCGGCTTGAGTTTTGCTTAAAATGGCACTCAAAGCTTCATCATTTAAGAATTTAACAATAGGTGATTGCAAGCCAGCAGAGCCTTTTTCTTTGTCATTGACCTTAATCCACGCCAAGCCACGAGCACCATAACGGGCAACAAAAGGAGCGTAATCATCAATTTGTTTGCGGCTCATTGCACCGCCTTTTGGAATTTTTAACACGGTGACGCGACCTTTGGGGTCATTAGCAGGAGCTGAAAACACCTTAAACTCAACATTTTTTAAGGCCTCTGCCACATCGACCAATTGCAAATCTATGCGTAAATCAGGTTTGTCCGAACCGTAGCGTTGCATGGCATCGGCATAAGTCATACGCGGAAAAGGATTAACCAAATCGACGTCCAGAACTTCTTTGTAGGTTTTACGAATCATGCCTTCTGCCATATTGAGTATGTCTTCTTGTTCGACAAATGCCATCTCGATATCGAGTTGGGTAAACTCTGGTTGGCGATCGGCTCGTAAATCTTCATCGCGAAAACAGCGGGCAATTTGGTAATATTTATCCATGCCAGACATCATCAACAATTGTTTAAATAACTGTGGAGATTGCGGTAAGGCATAAAATTTAGCTTGCTGAACTCGTGATGGAACCAAAAAATCCCGTGCTCCTTCTGGGGTTGCTTTGGTTAGAATTGGCGTTTCAATATCGAGAAAATCCAAATCGTCCAAATAATTGCGTAATGTGCGACTTAGTTTGCTACGCAGGCGAATATTTTTTTGCATGGCAGGGCGACGCATATCTAAATAACGGTATTTTAAACGAATGCCTTCACCGGCTTCTTCATCGAGCATAAAAGGTAAGGGCTTGGATTTGTTTAATACTTCGTATTTATCAACAACGACTTCAATTTTGCCAGATTTATGGTTTGGGTTTTCTTGTCCTTCTGGGCGTGGGCGAACATGACCCAGCACATGCAAGCAGTATTCGTAACGAGCATCCTCAGCAATTTTAAAAGCTTCGGCATTGTCGGGTTCGACCACGACTTGTAAAATGCCTGAATGGTCACGTAAATCAATAAAAATCACGCCACCATGGTCACGACGTTTATCGACCCAACCACAGACTTCGACTTGCTGGTTTAATTTTTCTTCAGTTACATTTCCGCATAAATCACTACGCATGTTGTTTTTCCTATCACTATTTTATTCGAACCGCACATTTTACTGTTTCTTGCTGTTTTTTGTAGTTTTTTAAGCACTTTGGTAGTAAATTAATTAATAAAATTGCGTTAGGAATTGATATGAAGTTTATTTTAAGTTTTTTGCTGGTTTTTTTGGTGCAACATTCGTTTACCACGGCTCAAGCTCAAGGCGTTGTTGCCGATTTAAAACCTTGGCAGACATGGGTGGATTACCAACAAGAATTTTACCGCTGCCCTTTTTTTTACAATAATAACAAACAACTGCCATCGGCTCATGTTTGTGCTTGGCCTTCGGCTTTGTCTTTGGCAATTGATGGCAAGGAAGCAGGATTTTCCATGCAATGGCAAGTTATTGAAGACAGTTGGGTTGTGTTGCCTGGAGGATACAAATCGTGGCCCAAAAGAGTCGTGATTAACAATAAAAATGCCGCCGTGCAAAACCACAACCAACAACCACGAGTGTTCCTAAAAAAAGGCACTTATAGCATCAAAGGCGAATTTTCTTGGTCGAAGCGACCACAATCGCTCCCCCTACCTGATGAAATTGCCGCCGTTTTATTATCCGTAGACAAAAAATTCATAAATTTTCCAAAGATTGAAAACCATAATCTGTGGTTAGGCGAACAACTGCAAAATTCCAAGCAACAAAAAAACAGCACAGATATTAGCGTCAATCGTTTAATAATAGATGACCACCCTATGACCATGTTTGTAAATATTGAGCTCAAAATATCGGGTGCAGCCCGCATGGAAAAACTCGGTAAAATCGGCACAAAACAATTGCAAATAACCGCCATTAGTGGTGATTTATCGTCTTATGTCGACAAGCAAGGCTATTTGTGGGCTCAGCTAAAACCTGGTAACTACAGCATAAATTTGGCATTTATCATACGCAATTGGGCAAGCAAAATCAGTTTTCAAGCCATTGGTGATAATTGGCCACGTCAAGAAATTTGGGCTTACCAAGATAACAAAAATATTCGCCTGACTGAAATTAAAGGTGTGGAATCAATAAATCCTAAGCAAGTTGCCTCACAATGGAGTCGTGTCCCCAACTATTTGGTTAATTCTGGTGAGGTGTTTGAAATTGTTGAAAGTAAACGTGGAACACTGAACCAAGATGGTCAGTTTTTTTTAAGCCGAACCATTTGGTTAGGCTTTGATGGGCAAACCTATCGTTCGCAAGATATAATTACGGGCACAAAACTGGGCAGTTGGCGTTTGAACGCTGAGGATTCTTATAAACTCTTAAATGCCAAAAGCGGTTCGGAAAATTTGTTGATTACGGTCGATGAACAGAAAAAACAAGGACTAGAATTACGCACGCCGAATGTCGATTTAGTGGTCAATGCCGAATTTAATAAAAACAAAACAACTGCCATCACACCGTGGCAAACAACATTTGAAAACATTGAAGCACGCGTCTATGTGCCGCACGGTTATTTACCACTGGCTGCCAGTAATGTTGATATGAGTCGTGGCTTGTGGTTAGAAAAATGGAAGCTTTGGGATATTTTTATCATCATGTTGATTACGGTTTTTTGCTACAAAGCGATTAACGCCAGTACAGCGGCGGTGGCTTTTATAAGTTTGGTTTTAGGCTATCAAGAAGCGAATATGCCCGTTATTGCATGGATAAATATACTTGTTGTTATGGCAATATTTAGTTATAAGCTCACGGGAAAACTTCGGGTATTTTTGCGTTTTTATGCTATTTTGAGTGTTTTGGGTTTGTTGCTTGTACTTTTACCCTTTTTGATTAGCCAAGTGCGATTGAGTCTTTATCCTCAGCTTGAAAATGTGTATCAGGATTATGTTTCTATTTCCAAATATGATAAGTCGGTACAGAAGCTGTCTAAAAAACGGGTCAGAGAAGTCAAAAATTACAGCCAAACCTACAACAACAAGATGATACAACAAACAGTGCAAGCCGCCAGTGAGCCAGTAGCCGATGAAGAACAAGCAGCACTGGTGCCGACAGGTTCGGCTATTCGCAATGCCGATGTGCTTAACCGTTACCAAAGCGGAGCCGTCTTACAAGCGGGTAAAGCCATTCCACAATGGCACAATAACCGTATTTTTCTGCAATGGGATGGACCAATTGTGCCCAATCAGAGCTATCATTTGTATATTATTTCACCCCTTGTGCGAGTGCTTTGGCGATTGTTATTGGTAGTGACTTCGGTCTTGTGGTTGTTGTTTTTGTTGCAGAAATACCAAAAAAGTCGCCCAAAATCCAGCCCACAAGCACAAGCAGACTTGCCACATTCAGCAACTATTTTAGTGTTATTACTTGCCATACCCTCGCTTGGATTTAGCCAGAGTTTTCCTTCACAACAATTGTTAGACCAGTTGCATGCACGACTCTATCCGCCAGCGGTGTGCAAAAATAACTGTGCCACATTGGATACCTTACGCTTGAATATCAACAAGAGCAAATTGGTGATGAATCTCGAATACCATGCTTTTGAGTCGGTTATTGTGCCTTTGCCACATTCTGAAGATTGGCGAATTATGCAATTAAGTGCCAATGGCAAGGAAATCAGCCAACGAATTAAACACAACAAGGTGCCGTGGATACGTGTGAATAAAGGCATCAATCACATCACATTAGTGGCAAAATTAGCCACCCAAAACAAGCTGGCAATTGTCTTTCCCCTATTGCCCAATAGCATCAATGCTGCTGCTGAGGGCTGGCAAATAGCTGGCATTGATGAAAAAGTATTGAAAAATGACACCTTGCAACTGATTTCAACCCAACAACAGGCACAATCCAGCGAAAAAAATAAAAACACCGACATACCACCTTTTGTTAATATTGTGCGACGCTTGACTTTTGATGATGATTGGACGGTGAGGACCAGCGTTACACGCGTTGCTCCCGTTAATGGCGTGATTAATTTAGCCATTCCTTTGCTGCAGGGAGAACATCCCACCGATACGGTTAAAATCAATGAAAAAAATCAGTTAGAACTCAGTTTGGCAACTACGCAGAACACTTTTGTTTGGAAATCCAAATTAGAAAAATCATCAGCGATAGATTTAGTCGCAGCGGCAAATCCTTCCTATTTAGAAACATGGGAAGTGCTGGCATCACCCCAATGGAATATTGCAATCACCGGACTGCCCGTTGTAACGCCCAGCAATTTACGGGACCAATTGGATGATTATTTTGTTCACATCTATAAGCCACATGAAGGGGAAAAATTACACATCAAGATGAGCCGTCCACAAGCCAAAAAAGGCAAAATAGTTGCCATTGAATCGATTGAAAATATTTTTGCCGTTGGTAAGCGTTCCACAAAAACCAAAACCACGATAAAATACCGAGCCACTCAAGGCGGAAAATTCCAAATTCATCTGCACAAATTAGCCAGTATTAATTCGGTCGCTTATGATGGAGTTAATTCAAATTTAAGCCACAATGATGGTGTGGTTGAGGTTGGGTTTTTGCCAGGTTCGCACCGTGTTGAAATAAATTGGCAATTAAGTAATGACTTGGGATTTGTTTATGAAACACCTTATATCAGTTTGGAGAATGCCATTGTCAACATCAATCAAACGGCAAAAGTCCCCAGAAGCCGTTGGCTATTGTATGCTCGTTCTGCTGGTGTTGGTCCTGCATTTTTGTATTGGGGCGAATTAGTATTCTTCACTATCTTGGCATTTTTCTTGGCTAAGCTACCCTTTTCCCTGTTGAAATTTTGGCAATGGCTCGTGTTGGGCTATGCCTTTGGCACGGTTTCGTGGTTGCCCTTTGGGATTGTTGTGGCGTGGCTGTTTTTTATTGGCTGGAAAAAACAGCTAAAAGATGACGCCATTAATTATAAAAGCATACTTTTGCAATGGTTTACCGTGTTTTTCACGCTCTTTACCTTGGTGGTTTTTATCGGTTCGATTGCCTATGGCTTGTTGTCTTATCCGAACATGGGTATTGCTGGCAAAGCTTCATCATCCCACTATTTGCAATGGTATTTAGACAGTTACCAAGGACAAGTTCCTTCGATAAAAATTTACAGTCTGCCTTTATGGTTTTACAAAGGATTGATGCTGGTGTGGTCGATTTGGCTGAGTTTTTCTTTGTTGAATTGGTTGAAAATTACCTTCAAAACCTTGCACAAAACAAAATGGTGGAAAAAACCGCAATCACAATCACCATCTCAATCCTAAGGCTTCATACTTTTGGATGGGGAATTTTTCGGTGATTTGCATAATGATGTGATTTTTTGAATAAACAGCATAGGTGCGTGACAAGAGTGGCGTGCCTTTTTTGAAGCCAGAGCGTTTTTTGCCTTTGGAAATTTCTGCTTCTTTGGCAATTATTTGTTTAAAAGTTTCTGTGCGGTAATTGTTCCATAACGTGCCAATGGGCAGCGTTTTTTCGATTAAATCTTGCACAAATGCCGTTGGCAGGTTGTCTAAAAAGACCTGCGATTGAGCAAAAAGCCAATCTGTTTTGCTTTGTTGCCCTTGCAAATAGATGCTTCGGTGTAAAACTCGTTGCGGGTTCTGTTCAATTTCTGATGCAATTTTAATCACATTAATCGTTTCGTTAGTCAAAATTTTGATAAGCTGGGTAACCGTGCCATCTGTTTGCATAAGCAATTGTAATGCCAAAGGATAAGAGTCGATATTGTGCATGGATATGATTTTAAAAAGTTGTATTTTAGTCTATCTTAGCCCGAATATTTCATAACAGAATGGAATTTATGGACAAAATAGCAAAATAGG
>CAZQMH010000160.1:0-6699 GCA_964594435.1 uncultured Alcanivoracaceae bacterium | reverse complement strand
GAAATGACGAGAATTTAAACATGAAAAAAATAAAACTAAACAAACAAGGCTTAGATCTAAAACAATTACGCCACATCTGGGAAAACCCAATAAACTTTTCATTAGATGATGAGATGATGGTGGGCATTAAGGCATCACGTAAGACCGTTACTGATATTGCTGACTCGGATGAGACGGTTTATGGGGTTAATACAGGTTTTGGCTTGTTGGCAAGTAAAAAAATTGCACGGGTTGATTTGGATAAATTGCAACGTAATTTGGTGATTTCTCATGCCACGGGCGTGGGTAATGCCATTGATGAAAATACCACACGTTTGATAATGACGCTCAAAGCGGTGAGTTTATCGCAAGGATTTTCGGGCATTCATCCCAACACCATAAAGCTGTTGATAGCGATGATTAATCATGAAATTTATCCGATTATCCCTGAAAAAGGCTCGGTCGGTGCATCAGGTGATTTGGCGCCGCTGGCTCACATGAGTTTAGTGATGATTGGTTTGGGCAAAGCCAGATATAAGGGCGAAACCGTTGATGCCAAATTTGCCTTGCACCAAGCAGGACTGAAAGAGATAAAACTCGGGCCCAAAGAAGGCTTGGCTTTGCTTAATGGTACACAAGTTTCTACGGCTTTGGCGTTAAAGGGTTTGTTTTTAACCGAAAATTGTTTAACCGCTGCGGTTTTATCAGGTGCTTTGTCAGTGGATGCAGCTAAAGGTTCACTCAGTCCTTTTGATCCGCGAATTCATGCGGCTCGTGGTCAGGTTGGGCAGATTAAATTAGCTAAGATTTATTGTGGTTTATTGCGTGATTCAGAAATTGTAAATTCTCATGAAGATTGCGATCGGGTGCAAGACCCTTATTGTTTGCGTTGCCAACCGCAGGTAATGGGAGCGATTTTAGATTCGGTGGAATACACTGCCAGCCGTTTGTTAATTGAGGCCAATGCAGCAACGGATAATCCTTTGATATTTTCAGCCCAAGGCGATGTGCTTTCTGGTGGCAATTTTCATGCCGAACCCGTTGGATTGGTAGCGGATTTTATCGCTATTGGTTTGGCAGATATGGCGAATATGTCCGAACGCCGCATTGCTATGTTGATTGACCCGCATATGTCTCGATTGCCGGCTTTTTTGGTGCCCGATTCGGGTGTTAATTCGGGCTTTATGATTGCCCATGTGACTGCTGCGGCTTTAGCAAGTGAGAATAAAACATTAGTCCATCCAGCCAGTTGCGATACCATTCCAACCTCTGCCAATCAAGAAGATCATGTCTCGATGGCAACTTTTGCTGCCAGACGTTTAACCGATATTGCTGAAAATACTGCCACCATTATCGGTATTGAAATTATGGCAGCTTGCCAAAGTATTGATTTTCATGAACATTTAAAAACTTCACCAAGTTTGTATAAAGTTTACCAACAAGTGCGAATGAAAGTACCCTTTTTGGATAAAGACAGACTCATGACTGATGACTTGCATAATTTACGTAATATGGTTTTGCAAGGTGCTTTAAACAAACATTTAGCAGAACTCTGTCCAAGCTTGTGATTTCTCTAGGAGCTTGCCTGAGAATAGATAATCTATTCCAGAAAAGCTGGATTTGTGCTATTTCTCGCTTTTTCTCGGCAAATAGCGGTGCTATTCTTCTCAAAAAACCGAAAAATAGCCCTAAATCCAACTTTCCTTCACTACGATTCCTATTCTCGGACAAGCTCCTAGCAGAATTTGGGTTTATACCAGTTGATTGAGCACCAGAATGCTAATGATGATGCCTGAAATTAACAACAAAACATAAATTTGCATTGCCAAGGTGTAAGATTTTTTAACTAAAGCGGTTTCTTTGCGGCGGATACTGTTGAGCCATACCAGTTCCAAAAATTGCATGAAAATTGTTAGCATGATGAAAACGGTAGAGAAAATCCCCAAGTAACGTGCCCAAGAATGTCCGTGAAAAAGCATAGAAATGATGGAAGCCATCAAGCAAAGCACAATAAAAACCATCAAGGCAATACGTAAGGGTGAGAAAGCAGTTTTTAGTGGTTTATGATTCATATTTACAATTTACACGATGAGTTGCGGAAAAAATTTGAGAATGTGCATTTTAGCATAAGTTACGGCAGTGTAAACCAATCTGTGGCTATATCGCTAATTGCTCATATATTTTATAGTCAATTCAATTGAGTAATTGTATAATGTTCGGTATTTTACAGACAATGGTTTATAATGAAATTATTCATCTTCTTGCTACTTTTAAGTCAAAATACATTGGCACAAACTTCTCTATATTTCGTAAGACACGCTGAAAAACAAACAAAAATTGGTTTAAAAGACCCCGAATTGACACCTATTGGGCAATTTCGAGCCACCAATATTGCCAACCAGTTGAGTAAAGCCAATATCAAGCATATCTATTCAACCGATACCAAAAGAACAAAACTGACAGCAAAGCCATTAGCTGATTTTTTAGGTTTAGAAATTGAACTGTACGATGCCAGTAAACCTGTGGCATTCTCACAGAAACTGTTAAAACTTAAAGAAAATGCCTTGATTGTTGGGCACAGCAATAATACCACGCAATTGGTCAGTCTTGTCAGTCAAGGCAAACCGATTTATCCCATTGCGGAAAATGAATACGACAATTTGTATCAAGTGATTCTTTTAGGAGACAAAGTCGTGGTTAATTGGCTAAAGAGCATACCTTCTTTTATGGTTGTTCATCAACCTCATGCTGTGCAAATGCAAAAAAAAGAACAAAAAATATACACCAATAAAGAAAAGGACAAAGAAAAAAAATAACAAGTTATGGATATTAAAAAAATACTGATAGCCAATCGTGGCGAAATCGCCTGTCGAATTATACAAACCTGCCAAAAGTTAGGCATAAAAACTGTCGCAATTTATGCCGAAATTGAACGCCATGCCAAACATGTCGAAATGGCAGATGAAGCCATCATGATAGCAGCGGATTCTCCCACGGCAAGCTATTTACAAGCTGAAAAAATTGTCGCTATTGCCGCAGAAAATCAAGTCGATGCCATTCATCCTGGTTATGGTTTTTTGTCTGAACGGGCTGAATTTGCTCGTTTAATTGCCCAAGCAGGCATGAAATTTATTGGAGCTCCCATCGCTGCATTAGAATTAATGGGTTCAAAGGCCGAAGCTAAGAAAACCATGCTTAAAGCCGGTGTTCCTTGCGTGCCTGGTTTTCATGGTGATGAACAAGACAACGACTTTTTACAGCAAAAAGCAGATGAAATTGCTTATCCATTGCTGATAAAAGCCAGTGCTGGCGGTGGTGGCAAGGGCATGAAGATTGTCAATGCCAGCTCAGAGTTTCAAGAAGCTTTAGACTCGGCTAAACGCGAAGCCCTAAAAAGTTTTGGCAATGACCATGTTATTTTGGAACGGTTTATCACCCAACCCAAACATATTGAGGTGCAGGTATTTGCCGATGATCATGGCAATGTTGTGCATTTGTATGAACGAGATTGTTCCAGCCAACGGCGTTACCAAAAAATAATTGAGGAAGCACCAGCAACGTGTCTGCAACAAGCAACCAAAGAAAAAATGTACCAAGCCGCTGTTGCGGCAACAAAAGCCGTCAACTATGCAGGAGCAGGGACGATAGAATTTATTGTTGAAGGCGATGATTTTTATTTTATGGAAATGAACACCCGCTTGCAGGTGGAACATCGTGTCACCGAAATGATAACCCAAACCGATTTGGTAGAATGGCAAATCAAAGTGGCAGATTCTCAAGTTTTACCTAAAACGCAAGAACAAATTTTCTGTCACGGTCACGCAATACAAGCAAGAATATATGCCGAAGACAGTTTTAATGGCTTTTTGCCAGCCACAGGGCAACTGCAAGAACTCATCTTTCCACAAGACCCGCAGACCATAGTTGACACAGGTGTGGAAAAAAACAACAATATCAGCATTCATTATGACCCCATGATTGCAAAAATTGTAAGTTTTGCTGACAATCGAGAGAATTGCATTCAAAAAATACTGGATTGCTTGGATGCAAGCTGTATTATCGGTGTAAAAAACAATGTGGCTTTTCTTTCAGGTTTAATCAACAGCCAAGAGTTCAGAACAAACAAAGTTTTTACCAATGCCATAGATAATGGTCAGTTGCATATTAAAGCACCTGCCATCACGCCCTTAGTTTTGGCGACATTAATTGCCAAAAGCAATAACAATTGTGCAAAAAGTGCATGGCATGGCAAAACAGGCTGGAGTAATTCTGATTATTATTTTAATCAATACAAGTGGATTTACCAAAATGAAGAAATTGCCGTAAAGGCGAGAATAAAACAAGAGGGCATTGTCCAATTTGCCGATAATCACAGCCAATCGGTAGCGTCTCAAGCAATTTTGTTTGCAAACCCGAATCAGTACCAACTGATCATCAATCATCAGCGTTATGTGTTTGAAAAAGTCAATCACCAAAGTTTGGCAAATAAGCAAAATGAAGGCGATATCGTGTCACCTATGCCAGGTAAAATTCTGCAAATTAAAATCAACAAAGGCAACAAGGTAAAAGCAGATGAAACCTTGATTGTTATGGAAGCAATGAAAATGGAGCTTGCCTTAAAAGCCAGTGTTGATGCAATCATCAAAGATATTTTGGTCAAAGAAAATGATGTTGTGGCAGCGGATACCGTCTTAATTGTATTGGGCTAGTTCGTGAATAGGAATCGTAATAAAGGAAAGGTGAATTTGGGATTTAACAAAATTTAACTTGTATTTGCTAGTGATAAACCTGGTGGTACTGTAAACTTACCTTACTTTTTATCTTTGGTGTTCTATGCGAAATTTATTCTTGCTTATTTTTTTAGTTATTTCTTTGCCCGTACTTGCGGCACAAAACCTAGCGGGAACAAAAGCCCCTGATTTTGATTTGCCAGATCAAAATGGTGTTTTTCATAAGCTTCTTGATTATAAGGGTCAGTGGTTGGTGTTGTATTTTTATCCCAAAGATGACACACCAGGTTGTACCACAGAGGCAAAGAATTTCACCAGCAATTACCAAGCGATTAAAAAACTAGGTGCGGTGGTGGTTGGTTCATCCTTAGATACCATAGCATCGCATAAGGAATTTGAAAAAAAATATAACATTGCCTATACCTTGTTGGCAGATAAAGATGAGGTCATGGCAAGTGCCTATCAAGTTATCAGCAAAACACCTTTTTTTCATCATGCCAAACGCCAAACTTTTATCATTGCTCCTGATGGCATAATTGCCAAACATTACTCAGATGTTTCGCCCAGCAGTCATTCCATAGAAGTGATTAATGATTTAAAAGAACTTATTGCAAAAGATAAAAAAGACAGTGCCGACATTTCACGCAGTGGATTTGAAAACAAAGGCACAAAAGAATGAAATTAGGGCTTGTTTTTCTTTTTTTGCTGACATTGCTGGGATTAACAGCCTGTAGCCAATACGGACCCGAACAACTCAAAGGCTGGGAAAAAATAAAGCAAGGCGCCTTATTGATTGATGTGCGAACCGCTCAAGAGTTCCAACAAGGTCATTTATCTGATGCTTTGAACATAGATTATGAACAAACCAATAAAATAGCACAATCAATTGGTAGCAATAAACACCGCTTGGTTGTTCTTTATTGCCGTTCTGGCAGACGGGCTTCGGTGGCAATGAAGGCTCTAAATAACATGGGATACGATAATATTTACAATGCACAAGCATTTAAAAAAATGCAAGCAGCATTGATTGAAAGCCAACAGTAACACAAATGTGATGCAAGATCTGAGCCTCAATAATTCAAAAATCAAAATAGAACGCCTCAAAGTTATTTATAGTTTTTTGATATTCTCTAACGTAGGACAACTATTTGCTGGCTTGATTTTGGTCTATTTATTGCGGAACTCATTGGGCACGCAGACAATATTTATGTGGCTGGCTTGGTTGCTTTTTTCGGTTGTTTTTGGCATCGTTATTAAAATTATTTTCTTAAAAAAAGCCAACTCAAAACGCAGCATAGAAAACCTCAATCCTGATTATTGGGAAAAACTGTTTTTATTCGCTGTTTTAATCGCAGCAATCGCCTGGGGAAGTGCTGGCTATTTTTTGTACCCAACACAATCTTTAGCGAACCAAACGCTGTTAGAACTCACCATTGCAGGAATTATTGCCGCATCCATTGCGACTTTAGCACCAAGTATGCGTGCCATTTTGATTTTTATTCCTTTAACAATCCTGCCACTGTTGATACGTATTTATTATGATAATCCAGAAAATGCGGCGGTATTGATGGGTATGATTATTATTTATTTGTTTATTTCTCTTTTCAGCAGTCGAATATTTAATAAAAATACCAAAGAAAATTTATCCTTAAGGTTTGCCGCAGATGTACGTGAATCTGAATTAAAAGAGAGTGAAGAAAAATACCGCTTATTGTATGAAAAATCTGAAGACCCCATGATGCTTTTTGCGGGAGAAAAATTTGCCATGGTTAATAAAGCCGCTTTGCGTGCTTTTGGCATTGCAACCGAGGAAGAATTTTTAAATACACCACCGTTTGATTTTTCACCAAAATACCAGCCAGATGGAGTGCCTTCCTTTAAAAAAGCAGCCAAAATCATGCGTAAAATTGCTAAAGAAGGCTATTATCGTTTTGAATGGATTTATAAACACGCTGATGGCAGTACACACCCTGCTGATGTCACCATGACG
>CAZQMH010000159.1:0-6712 GCA_964594435.1 uncultured Alcanivoracaceae bacterium | reverse complement strand
TTCTCCTCAAATCATGCAAAAACTTGCCTCAAATTACCTTTCCCTCGCTACGGTTCCTATTCTCGGACAAGCTCCTAGGAGCTTGTCCGAGAATAGAGAACCTACTGCGGAAAAGGTGAATTTGGGCAATTTTCCACCTGATTCTCGTCAAATAGGGCAACTATTCTCCTCAAATCATGCAAAAACTTGCCTCAAATTACCTTTCCCTCGCTACGGCTCCTATTCTCGGACAAGCTCCTAGGTTCCCACGCGGAGCATGGGAACGAGCATTTTTCTCTATTAATAACGATAATGTTCAGGCTTGTAAGGACCTTCAACCGTTACACCAATATAAGCGGCTTGCTTTTCGGTAAGCGTGGTTAGCTTCACACCCACTCGGTCTAAGTGCAAGCGTGCCACTTTTTCGTCCAGTTTTTTCGGTAAAACATAGACTTCGTTATTGTATTTATCACCATCGCAATACAATTCAATTTGTGCCAACACTTGGTTGGTGAATGAATTTGACATAACAAAACTAGGGTGACCAGTGGCACAACCCAAGTTGATTAAACGTCCACGGGCAAGCAAGATGATTTTTTTGCCATCTGCAAAGATAACATGATCAACTTGTGGTTTGATTTCATCCCATTGGCATTTTTCTTCAAGTCCGGCTACATCAATTTCGTTATCAAAATGACCAATATTACAAACAATGGTTTGGTCTTTCATTTTTGCCATGTGATCAAAAGTGACGATGTTGTAGTTGCCTGTTGCGGTAACAACGATGTCAACTTGATCGCAAACATCATCCAAAGTGACCACACGAAAACCTTCCATAGAAGCTTGCAGAGCACAAATCGGGTCAACTTCGGTAATTAACACGCTGGCACCCAGTCCACGCAATGATTGAGCACAACCTTTGCCGACATCACCATAACCACAAACAACCGCCACTTTACCAGCTATCATAACATCGGTTGCACGTTTGATGCCATCGACTAAAGATTCACGACAGCCATAAAGGTTGTCGAATTTTGATTTGGTTACAGAATCATTAACATTGATAGCAGGAAAAGGTAATTCGCCTGCTTTTGCCAATTCGTACAATCTGTGTACGCCTGTGGTTGTTTCCTCAGTCACGCCTTGAATGCCGGCTAAAGCTTTAGTGTACCAACCGTTGCTGGTTGGCAGACGCTTTTTGATGGAATTGTACAAACAAATTTCTTCTTCAGATTGAGGGTTGTCCAATACCGATGGGTCTTTTTCCGCTTTTGAACCCAACATCAACAACATGGTCGCATCACCACCATCATCCAAAATCATGTTAGGCGTGCCGCCATCTGACCATTGCATAATGCGATGCGTGTATTCCCAATATTCGTCTAATGTTTCGCCTTTGACGGCAAAAACAGGGATGCCTTGATCGGCAATAGCAGCAGCGGCATGGTCTTGGGTCGAATAAATATTGCAACTTGCCCAACGCACATCCGCACCAAGAGCACGCAAGGTTTCAATGAGAATGGCGGTTTGTACCGTCATGTGTAAAGAACCCGCAATGCGTGCACCTTTTAAAGGCTGTGCATCTTTGTATTCTTCGCGGATAGACATTAATCCAGGCATTTCTGTTTCGGCGATGCGAAATTCTTTGTGTCCCCATGGAGCCAAGGAAATATCGGCGACGATATAATCTTTATCGTTAATGTTTGTTATGTTTGCTTGTGTCATTTTTTTCTCTAGTTAGTTTTAATAGTTAAGGTGTGGAGTTTTTACCACATTTGTTTATAAGCCTGCGGCATCACGCAACAATTCCGCTTTGTCGGTTTTTTCCCAAGTAAAATCTGCATCTTCACGTCCGAGATGTCCGTAAGCGGCTGTTTTTTGGTAAATCGGACGAATTAAGTCTAATCCCGTAATAATTCCGTAAGGTGTTAAATCAAAATGTTCGTGCACCAGTTCTTCAATACGTGCTTCTGGAATTTTATTGGTGCCAAAGGTTGTGACGCTGATTGAAGTCGGTTTAGCCACCCCAATAGCATAAGAAACTTGCACTTCGCAACGATCAGCCAAACCTGCGGCAACAATATTTTTTGCTACATAACGTGTCGCATAAGCTGCCGAACGGTCAACTTTTGAAGGATCTTTGCCCGAAAAAGCACCGCCACCATGACGAGCCATGCCGCCATAAGTATCGACTATAATTTTTCGACCCGTTAATCCACAATCACCAACAGGTCCACCGATAACAAATTTACCCGTTGGATTAATGTGGTATTGGGTTTTGGCATCCAACCATTGTGCGGGCAATACGGGCTTGATGATTTCTTCCATCACTGCTTCACGTAAATCCTTGAGCGAAATATCTTCGTCATGTTGGGTCGATAAAACCACCGCATCAATGGCGACAGGTTGGTTATCGACATAACGAAATGTCAATTGTGATTTAGCATCAGGTCGTAACCACGATAATTTATTGGCTCGGCGAACATAAGCTTGGCGTTGAACCAAACGGTGAGAATAAGTAATCGGAGCTGGCATCAAAACATCGGTTTCGTTGCTGGCATAGCCAAACATAAGACCTTGGTCACCAGCTCCCTGTTCCTTGGCAGTTTCACGATCAACCCCTTGATTAATATCACCAGATTGTTTGCCAATAAGTGACATAACCGCACAAGTACTGCCATCAAATCCGACATCTGAATTATTATAGCCAATATCGGTAATAACTTTTCGTACAACCTCATCCAAATCAACCCATGCAGAGGTGCTGATTTCTCCTGCTATGATGGCTGTGCCTGTTTTCACCATGGTTTCACACGCCACGCGGGCGGATTTGTCTTGGGCTAAAATCGCATCAAGCACGGCATCGGAAATTTGGTCTGCTAGTTTATCAGGATGACCTTCAGAAACCGATTCTGAAGTAAATAAAAATTCATTATTATTCTGACTCATGATTATTATATCTCTATATTTGAATAAAGAGATGTATTCTATCCGCGAAAGGCACAAAAGTGTAATAAATTTGGAAAACTTATGGAAAAAATTGCATCTTTTTGGTGTAAATTACATAAATTTGGCTAAAATGATAAAATAATCTAATCAAAATAATTATATGGCTACACTAAAAGGGATAATTTTCATCACCACAATCACTCTCAATACTTTCTTTTGGGTGCCAATTTTAGTGGTCTTTTCACTGCTGAAATTAATCTTGCCACTGACTGTTTTCAGAAAAAAAATCTCGAAGTTCTTGGTGTGGATTGCCAATAACTGGGTCTGGCTTAATGCGTCGATGAGCACCCTACTCTTTGGCAACAAAATTGAAGCAAGAGGCATCCAAGACTTGGATAAAAATGATTGGTATTTAGTTATCAGCAACCATCGAGCCGCTGCTGACATCCCAATTTTGCAAAGTATTTTTTACAAAAAAATTCCTTTTTTAAAGTTTTTCTTAAAAAGAGAATTAATCTATGTGCCATTGCTTGGTGTGGCATGGTGGGCACTTGATTTTCCTTTTATGCGACGTTTCAGTGCCGATTATTTAGCCAAAAATCCGCACATGAAAGGCAAAGACTTAGAAGTAACAAAAAAAGCCTGTGAAAAATTCAAGGATTACCCTATTTCTGTTATTAATTTTATTGAAGGCACACGCTTTAGCAAAGCCAAACAAGCCAAACAACATGCTAAGTTTAAGCACTTGCTCAAACCAAAATCTGGCGGCATTGGGTTTGTTTTAGGCTCTATGGGCGAACAAATCACTTATCTTTTGCAAGTAAGTATCAAATATTTGCCCAAAGCACCGACCGCATGGGAATATTTAACCGGAAAGTATGATAAAGTAGAGATTATTGTTAAAAAAATTAAAATTCCTGATAATTTGAAGAATAAAAACTATATAATTGATAAGGAATTTAGAAAAAATCTGCAATCATGGTTAAACGAGTTATGGTTGGAACAAGACAAGAGGTTATCGTCATGAGTGAAGAAGTCTTATTTGATATAGAGTTTAAGGGTCGTTTTTCAAACAAAATTGACAAGCCAACGGCAATTGCTAATTTTGCCAAACTTTTCAAACTGCCCGAACAAAAAGCCGCCTTGTTTTTTGATGGCAAATCACGCACATTAAAAAAATCACTTAACATGGAAAAAGCCAGCCAATTTCGAGCAGTATTAAAAAAAGCTCATCTGCGGGTTTCCATGAAAAAGCAAATTGATGAATCTGCCGCCAAAGAACAGGCTATCACCATGTCAAGTCCTGGCGTTGTTATCATCGAAAAAGCTTTTGTTCCACCTGTTGAAATTGATGCTCATAAATTTGAAATCGATCAAGTGGGCACAGAAATTGTTGAAGAACAACACATTGCAGAACCCGAAATTGACATCAGCAACATCAGTGTTGATGAAGTTGGCGTGGATATTGTAAAAAAAGTTGAAGTTGCACAACCACAAATAGACACTTCGTCATTAAGCATGGATGAAGTTGGGGCTGTTTTTGCCCAAAAACCAAACATTCCAGAACCCGTTTTAGATATTTCAGCAATTGACATGGAAGAAGTGGGTGCGACTATAGTGGAGAAAAAAATCATTCCTAAACCTGATATTAACACAGATAATATTAAAATAAGTGACGATTAAATAGTAATGACGAAAGACATCAAACAACTTTATAAAAATACCATCCTTGAGCACAATCGTCACCCCCGCAATTATGGCACACCAGCAACTTACACCCACAAAGCCGAAGGTTTAAATGCCATCTGTGGTGACCAAGTTATGATTTACATCACCATTGACAACGACACGATTACAAAAATGTCTTTTGATGGTGAAAGCTGTGCAATCTCTACGGCATCAAGCTCTCTTATGACAGAATTTTTAACTGATAAAACAGTTACTGAAGCCAAACAACTGTTCCAAGACTTCTGCCAATTGATGGATAAAAAACAAAACATCAGCTCCATCGAAGCATTGGGCGAAGTCAACACCTTAGCTGGCGTGAAAAATTTCCCTGCCCGCATCAAATCCGCAACTTTATGCTGGCATGCAATGAATGCCGCCCTAAACGGACAAGCAACGGCTACGACAGAATAGCAGTTTAATTGTCGTCTAATAATCGAAAAACAGCCCTAAATCCAACTTTCCTTCACTACGATTCCTTTTCTCGGACAAGCTCCTAGTATTTTTCATACTAAATTATACCATTTTCAGGCTATAATTTCACTCTATATTTTCATGGAAAACAGGCTTAACTTAGCAGCATTCTACTCTGCTCTCTTCGATTATGGCTCAGCCGCACACCCCTTCGATTATATTTCTAAAAGCGGACACTTTAACTTTGCGTTGACATATATCGGGATTTGGCTGTAATATGATACATTTATTTTCTTTCTATTTATTTTCTTCCTATTTATTTTTGAAGCGGTCTATTGTATACTTAGAAAAAGTTTCTTATTTTGGAGTGTATAAGATTATGATAAAGCAATTCATTTTTTCGGTTATTTTGTTGATGCAATTTGTGCCGCAATTTTCTTCTTCTCAGCCTTCTGTATCTTTAGAGGTCACAGTGAGTACTGACTTGTCAGTTGGTACTTGTGGCGTCGCCACAACCCTGATTGTTGACCCAGGAACTGATGTAAATTTCTGCTACAAACTAACCAATACAGGAACCACAACTTTTGATACTCAGAACCTAGTTTCTGTCCCTTATGGTACTTTTTTATCTGATTTTTCTTTCAATCTTGTGCCCTCAGGAACTGTAATATTTAACGATATTCAAAATATTACCAGCAGTGTAGAATCTTTGGGTACATGGACTGCCAGTGAAGGTGCCAACTCTACAATAATATCATCCTCGAATGATAGTGGCGGACCTGCGTATAATTTTTTTGATATTAGTGCCAGTGGTACACCATTGGGGTTGACTGTTGATGGTGAGGCTGGCGTGACCATGGATTTTAGTTTTAGTATGTTAGGCCTAACTTCGGATAAAGTGACTATCGGTAACAACGGGGCGATACAATTGGGCTTGCTGAATGGTTTGGTTTCTTTTTTAAATAAAGACTTGTTGGCTCCCTTTCCAAATAATACTTATCATTATACTATTGCACCATTTTGGGATGATTTGGATGATGAAACGGGTGATGTTTATTATTTAACCACTGGAGTAGCTCCAAATCGTATCTTTCTAGTTCAATGGCAAGATAGACCACATTTTAATGGTATTGGAGCTGCAACTTTTCAATTAAAATTATTTGAAACGACAAATGAAATTCAATTTCATTACCAAGATCTACAGTTTGGTAATGCCAGTTTTGATAATGGAGCTTCGGCGACAGTAGGCATAACAGCCACATCGCCTACTGAATCTGTTCAGTTTTCTTATAACACGGCATCTTTATCTGATAATTTTGCTCTGTCTTTTATGCCGCCATCAGAAAACCAAGCAACAGCGTCTAATAGTGCAACAGTTACAGTAAATGCTCCAGATATTAAAGTTGCACAAACTTCTCTTGATTTTTATATGGACTCAAATTCAATTAGCAGTAATGACTTATTAATTGGAAATACAGGAACTTATGTACTAAATTGGTCATTAGAAGAAGCAAGTGCTCGAGTTTTCAAAAGTTTGTCTGAAAAAGATTTGCCAAGTACCCTCAATCAACCTTCTGATGCAGATAGCGTGCAAGCTGCGGTTTTTGCAAAGACTCAAACCGTAAATAGAAAACCCAAAGAGCCA
>CAZQMH010000158.1:0-6773 GCA_964594435.1 uncultured Alcanivoracaceae bacterium | reverse complement strand
GTGAATTAAATTATACCAATTTATCACAAACTAAAGGATTAGGTTTTCTTAAAGCCAATCAAACAGGTGCAAAAATGAAAGGAATTGTCTTGCACACAACATTAGCCACAACGACAAGTGGAATACCCTTGGGTATAGTTAAATCAGAATGCTCAACACCGCAAGAGAAAACTAAAAAAGACCCAAGAAAACCCCACAAAATTCCAATAGAAGAAAAGAAAACATACTCATGGGTCAAGCAACATCGAGACCTAGTAAAAATATCCAAACAAATCCCAGATACACGCATGGTACATGTTTGTGATAGAGAAGCAGATTTTTATGAATTTTTCCAAGAACAGCACAAAGAATCACGTGTTGACGTGCTCATTCGGGCAAAACATAATAGAAACATCTCAGCAAAAGGAGATAAGCTATTTGACCATATACAATCAACAAAACCACTAGGAAAAACCACGATATCAATACCAAGTAAAAGCGCACGACCAAAAAAAAGCAAACAAAAAGCAAGCAAATACAGAGCAGCGAGAAATGCCACGCTATCTATACACGTAAAAAAACAATCCATTCTGGCCCCGTCCTACTACCCCGATAAACCACCGATCAAAGCAACCTTGATATATGCTATTGAAAACAACCCTCCAGCTGGTGCTGAACCAATCAAATGGTATTTACTCACGACATTAGCAGTAAAAAATATAAACGATGCCATTAACTATTTAGATTGGTATAGCAAACGATGGCGTATTGAAGATTACTTTAAGGTATTGAAATCTGGGTGTAACATTACAAAGCTAAAATTAAATAGTGCCACACGATTAATCCGAGTTATTGCGATAAATTCAGTTATTGCATGGCGGATAATGTTAATGACGCTCTTGAGTCGAGAGCAACCCAAACTACCATGCGAAGTATTATTCACAGATTTAGAAATAGCAACACTTAATGCTTATATAAAAAAAAAGATGCAATAACAGACATCCAACAAGCAACGACACTAGTTGCGATGCTGGGAGGTTATCAAAATCGCAATAACGATCCATACCCAGGTCACCAAGTTATGTGGCAAGGCTATACGAATTTACAACATATATGTACGGGCTATAGGTTAGGGCTTGCAAATAGTTATTTGGAGCGTAAATATAGTGGGTAATAGGCAGTCCTAGGAGCTTGTCCGAGAATAGGAGCCGTAGCGAGGGAAAGGTAATTTGAGGCAAGTTTTTGCATGATTTGAGGAGAATAGTAGCCCTATTTGACGAGAATCAGGTGAAAAATTGCCCAAATTCACCTTTTCCGCAGTAGGGTATCCATTCTCGGACACGCTCCTAAAACAACTGTGACAGACAATATATTGGCTCATGATTTTTATACCTAAATTTCGATAGAAAAAACACAATTATAGCATAAGCAATCGCCATTAAATGTATTTCACATCAACAATATAAAAGGTTTTGTCGCCACTTGGGGTTTGTACTTCGGCTTCATCATCCACTTCTTTGCCGATTAAGGCTCGGGCGATGGGTGAGGAGATGGAAATTTGATTTTGGTCTATATCGGCTTCTACATCGCCAACAATTTGGTAAGTGACCTGCTTTTCATCGTCATCTTCTAGTGTAACAGTCGCTCCAAAGACGATTTTTTGCCCAACATTTAAACTTTTAATATCGATAATTTGAGCATTGGAAATAACTCCTTCAAGGTATTTGATGCGTGCTTCATTGAGCCCATGTTCTTCACGGGCAGCATGGTATTCGGCATTTTCTTTTAAATCACCATGAGCCCGTGCCTCGGCAACAGCCTCGATGATGCGTGGTCTTTCCACCGTTTTGAGTTTTTTTAATTCGTTACGTAGTTTTTCTGCACCTTCGGCAGTTAATGGAGCGAGTGCCATATTGTTGTTCCTTATTTGTACTTTTTAAGTTTGACGCAGTAGTGTATTTTTTTGTTGATATTTTGTCAACCTGTAGCCGATAAGAAAGCCTTAATTATTTCTTGCCATACCGCAAATGTAACATCCAAACCAAAGAAACCATCGCCGCTTGATTAAAAAAAGGCACGCCTTCAACGGTAAGAACAAAAACTTCGTTATCAATATTAATAGGCCAAAACCCCAAACAACTGTTGCCAGAGGCATCGACAATCGACCATGCTTGCGAATTGAGTTTGAGCTTTTTGTTGATATTTATCGCTCGCCGCTTGTGCATAATCGCAATATCGGCAGACAATACCGAGATTTCCTCGCTCATGTCATCTGGAAAGCCGTGATTGATAATGCAAAAACCTTGTGAGTCTGACAACAACACATGCCCAATTTGGGAAAAGTCCTGGATAAAGGTATTTAAGCCTTGTTCCAATTGCCCACTTGGTGCGGATTTTTCTTCATTGATAACTTGGATGAGTTTTTCATTCTTGCATTGTTCGATTTTGTATTGCAGATTTTCCTTGTTTGTTGTGCCAAAAAGGTGAGAAAGTGTCTCGTGATTGAGAGGCAGACTCTTTTTTTGGGAAAACATTTTTTTCAAAATATCCTTACGCCAATTCGTGCTACCATCTTGTACTAAATAATAGGCTCCACCTGGAGTTGGAATGATAAATTGTTGCTGGCTAGTGTTCATGCTAATTATTTATCCTTTTTATACCGCAATTTTGGGGTCGAGTGTGTAGAGCAAGGTTTCAACCATTAAAGCGATATCTTTGCGACTGCGGGCATCAATTTCATAAATGGGTATTACTGGTAGATCGCCTGAATTGAGTACTTTTTGGTATTCATCTAGCTCATAAAGTTTATTTTCGTCTTGTTTGGTAATGCCAATGACCACACTGCTTTTGTTAATGAAATTTTTAAAGCTATCGGTGAAAAATTTTAAATTTTCCAAAGCTTGCTTGTCACTGCCATCAATCAATAACAACAAACCAATGCCTCCAACCGTTAAAATATCCCACATAAAATCAAAGCGTTTTTGCCCTGGCGTGCCATAAAGATGAATTTTACTGCCGTCTTGTAGGATGATGGCACCATAATCTAAGGCGACGGTGGTGTTTTCTTTCAGTTCTTTGGTTTTATCGGTGGCAGCTTCTTCGGTTTGTACCACTGGAACATCACTGATTGAGCCAATTGCTGTGGTTTTACCTGCTCCGACTGGACCTGAAAAAATGAGTTTATAGTGTTTATTCATAGCGTGTTTTACTCTTACTTACCAAACATTCGAGTTAATATTTTAGAAAAAATTGATTGCGATTTACCTTTATCAAACCCCGAGAACGAACTCTTGTCTGAACTTATATTAGCACATTCTAATGCAAACATCGCCGTATACAAAGTAAATACGTATCTTTGGGGGATTTTCAACTTTTTTGCCGTATCTGCCAGTGATATTCTGTGCCGTGACCATGCCGCAGTTATTTGGATAATGTAACGAAAAAGCTGTAATTTTGAATAGTTTGGCCAATATCGCAAATGTACGGGTTTGTGCACATCCGTTCCCGCAGGCAGATACCCTCGGCTGGCTAATAGTGCCGATTGCCAAATCATTTCATCGTGCTTTACAATCAATGGATGGTGGAGGATGATTTGTGATTTTTTTTCCAATGGTAAAATCTTGGTTGGTTTGAATACCGTATTGGAACGCATATAGCGCAATTTTGTGCTGTCAAAATCATGGATAAACTCATGCTTTTTATAATGGTAATAAATATTGCCAGAAACCGTTTTGATTATCATGTCTTGTTTTTGTTTGTGGGCGGCTTTGGTTGCCTTGAGCAGGTGAAAATACAGGTATTTTTCTGGCTCAAAATAAACTTTGTCTAAATTATCGAGGTCATCGAGGTCAACATCAGGGTTAGAACCCACGTGCTTGTGTGCTCGGTAACGATTTTTTATTTCCTTTTCCGTTTCTTCATGAATGGCATGAAAAAGGTGGGAGTTTTTGTTGCTTTTCTTCTTTTTTTCAATTTTGATGTGCTTGTTATTAACCGCTTGCATGAATTCTTTTTTTATTTCTTCGGGGCTTTTTAGTTGTTGTACGCTGCTGGTATTTGGTTTTTTAGGAGGCTCTATTTTATCCTCGATATTAACCAACGAGACAATATCGGCAGGGGTTTGTTTTTTAATTTGTACACGTTCTTTTTGGGCAAATGGTTGGATTCGACCCTCTTTTGAGCGTTCATGGGCTTGTTTGATCTTCTTTTTGAGCTCCATAACTTGTATCGGTTTTTTCAGCCACATCAGTCGGCTATTATCAAAGGGTTCATCATCTTTAAAATATAAAACCAAAGCGACTTGTTCTTTTTGAGTCAATTCTTTGAGAAAAGCCTCATTGATGCCACGATTGAAATCAACAATGAGCAAATTGGCTTCGTTGTCAAACAGGTTGATTTCAGCAAAAGAGCAAAGATTCGAGCTAAAAAAGAAATTGAGCGTATTTTGGGTTATATCATCTAAGTTTTTTAGGTTGATTTGTAATTTGGATGATTGCATATTTTTTAATGGTTTCATTTTTATAGGTGGTTACTGGCAAGTATTTCGCCCTCAATCCCCAGACTCAAGCGAGAAAACTTTAAGTCGTTGATGGCGTGATGCGGCTTTAGCGTAGTGGTAAGGGCTCGGGTTAAAAAAATAGAGTGTTTTTTGGGCAAATATTTGTGGTATTTATCTAAAATTCTCTCTCTGTAGTCCAAACCTTTTTCTCCTAAAGCAATAAATAAATCAACTATTGCACTGTACAACAAATCGTAGTCTTTCAATTTATTATAAAGTTCTATGCGTTGCTGGTGCAAAATTAAATCGCCCGTGTGCCGAGCCAAGGCAAAACACAAAACAGCCGCAAGATTTTTATCATCATAATCGACATAGGAATAATTGCTTTTTCGCAAAAAGGCAGGGTCGAGGCGTTCTTTTTTATTTGTCATTTCGTCATTTTACTCTTTTTTGTATATTATTGTTTGCTAATATAGGCTGATTTAACAATTGTTTACCTGCTTTATGCTTGTCTTTTAAAGTAGACCAACAAGCCAATCCATAACAAAACAGGCAACCATATCAATTTGGTGGCAACACCAACAGCAATATAGACGCTAAAGACTATTAGCTTTTGTTGGTTACTTATATCACTCACTTTTAAGGAAATAACAACCGCAATTAAAAAGCTCAAATCCAGCCACATACTTGTCATGGATGGTTTTTGTGCCGCCATCACTAATGTTGGTAGCAAGCCAAAAAGAAGAATAGTTTTTTTCATAAGAGGAAATTATACATGAAAACGCGGTAAAATTATCAATAAACGCAAAATTTCTCTATTGGGTTTTGGGTTATTTAATCCCTAACTTCTAATAAAAGTTCAAATGCTTTATCAAATATTGGATAATAGGACTTTATATGTGAAAAATAACTTTCCCAAAGATGATAGAAAAATACAACCCAAAACAAATCGAATCCAGATGGTATGAAATCTGGGAAAAAGCTGGCTATTTTGCTCCAAACGACAATGGCAGCAAAGCCGATGAAACATTCTGCATCATGTTGCCACCGCCAAATGTGACAGGTTCTTTGCATATGGGTCACGCTTTTCAAGACACGATTATGGATGTGTTGATTCGTTATAATCGCATGTGCGGCAAAAAAACCTTGTGGCAATGTGGCACCGACCACGCAGGAATTGCCACGCAAATGGTGGTTGAACGGCAATTATTGGAACAAGGCATCAAACGCACCGATTTGGGCAGGGAAAAGTTTTTAGAAAAAGTTTGGCAATGGAAAGAAAAATCTGCTGGCCACATTCAAGCACAAATTCGCCGTCTAGGTGCATCGGTTGATTGGGAAAGTGAGCGTTTCACCATGGACGAAGGTTTGTCTAAAGCGGTGCAAAAGCAGTTTATTGATTTGTACCAAGAAGGCTTAATTTATCGCGGCAAAAGACTGGTTAATTGGGACCCTGTTTTGCAAACGGCATTGTCTGATTTGGAAGTTGAGTCGGTGGAAGAAGATGGTTTTTTATGGCACTTAAAATACCCTCGAAGTGATGGCAAGGGTTATGTTATTGTTGCCACCACTCGTCCTGAAACCATGCTCGGCGATACCGCCATTGCGGTCAATCCCAAGGATGAACGTTACAGCGACTTGGTTGGTAAAACCGTTGATTTGCCTTTAACTGGACGCAAAATTCCAGTCATTGCCGATGATTATGTTGATATGGAGTTTGGTACAGGTTGTGTTAAAATCACCCCGGCTCACGATTTTAACGATGCCGAAATGGGCAAACGCCACGATTTAGAAATCATTAATATCTTAACCGATGATGCCAAAATCAATGCCGATATGCCCGCAAAATACCGTGGCATGGATCGATTTGATGCCCGCAAGCAGATTGTTAAGGACTTTGAAGAATTAGGGCTGCTAGAAAAGATTGAACCCCATAAACTCATGGTGCCTCGTGGTGACCGTTCGCACAGCATCGTTGAACCCTATCGCACCGACCAATGGTATGTCAAAGTCGAAAGCATGGCAAAAAAAGCCTTGGATGTTGTTAAAGATGGCGAAATAAAATTTGTGCCAGAAAATTGGGACAAGACCTATTACCAATGGATGGAAAATATCGAAGATTGGTGTATTTCTCGGCAATTATGGTGGGGACACCGTGTGCCTGCTTGGTACGATGAAGAAGGCAAGATTTATGTTGCCACCAGCGAAGCCCAAGTGCGTGAAAAATACCAATTGGACGATAATTTTAAACTGAGCCAAGACGAAGATGTCTTTGATACGTGGTTTTCTTCCAATC
>CAZQMH010000157.1:0-6776 GCA_964594435.1 uncultured Alcanivoracaceae bacterium | reverse complement strand
CATTTAAGGCTTTGGTTGTGGTTTCTTTTTGATTGTCAGGAATGTCTGTACTGGACTGAATGGCTTGGGCTGCCATGCCTTTGCCCATTGCTAACATCATTGGTAATTGGGCACGCATTTGTTCCAATTGTGGAGTTGCCATTGCCATTAAGTTATCTACGGCTCCATCAGCGGTCAACATTCCCATGGTTTGAGCAAATTTTTGTTTGTCTGCTTCGCTATAAGATGTTTTCGCCTTTTCAAACTCTGCCACGGCTTTGTCATAATCTGCTTTGCTCATTGTGGCTTGCATAAGAGCATTGATGTCATTGCGTTTTACTGCTTCTATGGCTGCTAAAAAAGCACCATCGGGCTTGGAAGTGTCTAAGTTAGCAATGGCGTTTTTGGCAGAACCAGAAGCATCATTACTATCACCACCACAAGCTTGTAATAAGGCTATCATTAATGCCATCATTATAAATTTAAATTGTTTTTTCATTTTTGTTTCTCTTTCTCTAATAAAATTAATGTAATTGGGTATTATCTCTTAAAATTTAGATTTAACCCAATTTTTTGGCTAAATTTAAAGAATATAACGGGATAAATCTTCATCTTGAGCCAATTCGGCTAAATTTTTGTCAACATGAGCGGCATCTATAATATATTTCTGCCCCGATTTATCAGAACCTGCAAAAGATATTTCATCCAATAAACGTTCCAAAACGGTATGCAGTCTTCTGGCTCCAATATTTTCGGTTTTTTCATTGACTGCAAACGACACTTCGGCAATTTTTTCTATGCCGTCTTTGGTAAACTCTAATTCCACTTCTTCGGTGCCCATCAAGGCAATGTACTGTTCGGTCAATGAGGCTTGTGGTTCGGTTAAAATTCGAGCAAAATCAGCAGCTGTTAAGGCTCGAAGTTCGACTCTTATCGGTAACCGCCCTTGTAACTCTGGAATTAAGTCCGATGGTTTTGCCAAGTGGAATGCACCTGATGCGATGAACAAAATATGATCGGTTTTAATCATGCCATAGCGTGTATTGACCGATGAACCTTCTATCAAAGGCAACAAATCACGCTGCACACCTTCACGAGACACTTCTCCACCCGTACCGTGGGATTTAGCAACTTTGTCGATCTCATCTATAAAAACAATACCATTTTGTTCGGCTTTGTGGATGGCAGATTGTTTTATTTCATCATCGTTGATGAGCTTATTGGCTTCTTCATCTTGTAAAATTGGCAAGGCTTTTTTTATGCTGAGCTTTTTGGTGTGCTTCTTTTTACGACCCATGTTTTCAAACATTCCTTGTAATTGGTCAGTCATTTCCTCCATGCCAGGAGGTGCCATAATTTCAACACCGACATTGGCAGCGACTTGTATTTCTATTTCTCTGTCATCCAGCTCTCCATTGCGGAGTTTCACTAAAAACTTTTCGCGGGTTGAGGACGTGGTGTTTTGTATTTTTTCACCAGGAATTGGAGAGGGAGCTTGTGGAATGATGCAATCTAAAACACGTTGCTCGGCAGCACTTTGGGCACGGGGAAGAACTTTTTCTTTGGCTCCTTCACGTGTTTTCTTGATTGAACTTTCGACTAAATCTCGGATGATGGACTCTACATCTTTACCAACATAGCCAACTTCGGTAAATTTTGTGGCTTCTACTTTAATAAAAGGCGCATCTGCCATGATGGCCAAACGGCGAGCAATTTCGGTTTTACCTACACCTGTTGGACCAATCATCAAAATATTTTTTGGAGTGATTTCATTGCGCATCGCCTCAGGTAATTGCATTCTTCGCCAGCGATTTCTCAGGGCGATGGCGACGGCTCGTTTGGCTGATTTTTGACCGATAATGTGTTTGTCTAGTTCTTGTACAATTTCTCTTGGTGTCATATTTGACATATAAATTTTCCTTTGCTAAGTTAGAGGTTTAGTTCTTCTATGGTTTGGTTTTTATTGGTGTATATACAAATGTCTGCGGCAATATTCAGAGCATTGACGACGATTTCTTTGGCACTTAAATCGGTTTTTTGCATTAATGCCATAGCTGCGGCTTGAGCAAAAGGCCCGCCTGAACCAATCGCAATTAAACCATGTTCGGGCTCTATGACATCACCATTGCCTGATATAATTAGCGAAGTTTCCTTGTCGGCAACTGCCAATAATGCTTCTAAGCGTCCTAATCTTCTATCTGTACGCCACTCTTTTGCCATTTCTACTGCCGAACGCACCAAATGCCCTGAGTGTTTTTCTAGCTTACTTTCAAATATTTCAAATAAGGTGAAAGCATCGGCTGTGGCTCCTGCAAATCCTGCAATCACTTCATTGCGATACAGGCGACGAACTTTTCTGGCATTACTTTTCATCACGGTATTGCCCAAGGTAACTTGTCCATCACCACCAATAACGACTTGTTTACCTTTGCGAAAAGCGACAATTGTGGTGCCACGATAACCGTGCATACTTTGCTGCGTCATGTTTGTTCTCATAAATTTCAGTAAATGGTTATTTTGGGCTTTAAATGTAAATTTCAAGTTTGTATTTATTTTTATTTAACCCGTATTATGTTATAACTCAATTACCAATAGATATAAAACATATCCTGATACAGAAGTCATAATCCCAAATCCGGCTTTTCTGTAATAGATTTTCTATTCTCGGGCAAGCAAGCTCTTAGTCATGTCAAAGGATTGTGCTATAATCGTATTCTCTTTACCGTGATTTGGGTTTAACTTAAAATAATGAATCGTTTATTTTTCTTTCTTTTACCATTTTTCACATACGGTTTGGCTTTTACCAAGGAGTCAACGTCGCTTTCTAGCATTTATGTGCCTGTAACCAATATTACGATAAATGATGGCTTGGTAACAAACACTATTAATAAAATCGTTCAAGATGATGAAGGTTTTATTTGGATTGCTACCGACAAAGGCTTAAATCGCTATGATGCACAAAGCTTTAAGGTATTCAGTAAAGATAAAAGTGACCCTTATTCAATTCCTGGCAAACAAATTGAGCGAGTTATTCAAATGCCCAATAACGAACTGTGGCTATCAATTTTTGATGTGGGTTTGGTCATTCTTGATTTAAAAACAGAACGGTTCACCTATAAAAGTAATAGTAACTCGGAAAAGTTTAAATTACCTAATAATAATTTTTTTAGTCTTGCAAGAGATAAAAATGGCAATGCATGGCTACCTCTTTTTGGCAAAGGACTATACCAATGGAGCAATGCGAATAAAAAATACACTCCCTACTCTCCTGATTCAAAGAATTCAACTGAATCATGGTTTACCTCTAACAAACCCTATGATGTTTTCGTTGATTCAAAAAACAGATTATGGGTGAGCACCATAGATGCAAAAGTTTTTCTCTATTTAATCGACTCAAAAGTAAGTAAAGAGTTTAAATTTGATAAACCTATTTATGATTTTACAGAATCATTAGACGGAGAAGTTTATGCCGCTGGCTACGAGGGAATATTTAAATTTAATGAAGGCAACCAATCTTTTGATACATTTATCGATCAAAATGTATTTGCCAAACCCTACGGAGAACATGCTTCGGTTGCTGTTGTGCTATGGGACTCAAAGAATAATTTATGGATTGCAACGACGCGTTCAATTATGCTGTACAAGGATGGAAACCTACACAATATTTATTTTTACCAAAATGGCAAACAAATCAAATCAGATATGTGGACACGAGATATATTTGAAGACTTTGAAGGAGGAATTTGGGTAGGTACCTCTACAAAAGGTATTTATAAGGTTTCACCTTCGTGGAATCAGTTTAATACTTTGATTTCTTATAGTGATGAGACAATTGACATAGATAATGACTATTCAGTAGCTGGTAAAATATTTGTGAAAAACAGAAGTGAAAACATCATTAAAGAAGTTACAGTGAGCAATGGTGAAATCACACTCAAAAAGAAATTGACTTTGAAAGAAGATTTGCCAGTTCTATCCGCAATTCAATTTGATGATAAATCTGTTTGGCTTGTGCAAAACAAAGGTATTGGTGTCGTTAATTTAAAGGATAACAGTGTTGAGACAGTTAAAACCAAAGCGGGTGTCGAGCTAGATAAAGTTGATTTTGAAATGTTTAGTACTGAAAAGAGGGTATATTTTTCTATCTATGGAGAAGCCAAGCTGGGCTATATTGATCGGGAAACAAAACAAGCCTTTTTTATCACATCCACTAAAACAAAACTACAAGGCACTAAATTATATAGCGGTCAAAAGATTGATAATGAATTGTGGATGACAACCAATCATGGCATTGAAGCTTATAATGAACAAACTAATGACTTTAGGGTTATTCAAGCAAATACCAAAAAATGGGTGATCTCAAGCCTTACATATATAAATGAAAAAAAAGTCCTCATCATAGCTAATGGTAGTATTTATTTATTTCATAATAAAAAAGGCAAGTTGGTTGCAAAACATTCAATATTAGAAGGGCTGTTTCCTAAAATTGAATTAACCAAAATTGCTTTATACGATGCACCTTTTATTTGGATAAAAACCTCAAATCAAGGTGTTATTCATCTTAATTTAAATAATTTGAAATATAATATCTTTACTAAAAAGGATGGTTTACCTACTAACGAAGCCTTGGGAATTTATAAACTAAACAAAAAAGTAGCAATAATTACTAACCTTGGTGTTTCTCTAATCAAGCAGCCAATAACAATGATAAAAAATAAACCTGTGTTAGTTATTGACAGTATTTCACATAATGAAAAAAATATAAATCATCAGAGTTACACGCCTATTAATTTAAATTATAATTACGGCGTTTTAAAATTTAATGTGGCGTTACTGTCTTTTGCTGAAAAAAGAACTCAAGAGTTTAGATACATGCTTGTTGGTGCTAGTAACGAATGGATTGATTCAACCTCCAACACCTTTTCTTTTCTAAATTTAAAGCCTGGCAAGTATTCTTTTATTGTTAAAGGCAGAAAAATGCTTGGTCAATGGTCATCTCCTGCCGAGTTTTCATTTACCGTCAAGCCGCCGCCGTGGAAAACATGGTGGGCATATTTATTGTATATTCTGTCTTTAGTTAGTTTGTTTTTGTGGTTGCTGTATCTTTACAAAAGAAAACTGCGTTACGAACATGAAATTCAAAAACAACAAGCCCGAAAAGAACTCGCTGATGCTGCCAGTAAAGCCAAGAGTGAATTTTTAGCCCGTGTCAGCCATGAGGTGCGAACCCCTTTAAATGGTATTTTAGGCATGAGCGAGATGATGATTGACAGTGATTTAACCGCAGAACAAAAGTTGTTTGCGGAATCTATCGCCACTTCTGGTGAGCATTTGCTTGAGATTATTAATGACATTTTGGATTTATCTAAAATTGAGGCTGGCAAATTGAGCCTTGAAAACAAAAGCTTTGACATTGTGCAATTGACCAACGAAATTGCGACAGCGTTTAAATCGCAATTGCAGAATAAACCCATTAAATTTAGCTGTGTGATTGACCCAAAAATCGAACCAGCTCGCATAGGTGATGCTCTTAGATTAAGACAAATTCTGTTCAATTTATTAAGTAATGCCGTGAAATTCACCTCTGCGGGAGAAATTCATATGGAATTATCCGCACTTCCAGATGCCAAAGTTCACTACATACTTCGTGATACAGGTATTGGTATTGCTGAGGACAAAATAGAAGATTTATTTAGCCCATTTACCCAAGCAGACTCAAGCATTACCCGCAAATACGGTGGTACGGGGCTGGGTTTGGCGATTGTTAAACAGATTGTTGAAATGATGGGTGGTGATATTTCTATTGCAAGCGAAGTTAATAAAGGTACGGAATTTCGCTTATCTCTTAGAATTGCCCTTGACCAAGAAAAGTGAACTTCGTCGCATTTGCGTAAAAAAACCGAGATTTATTGCACTCCTGACGGGTAATGGTTTATCATTCTTGCATGGCAAAATAATCGATAACAGTTTTATTACAGCGACTCAAAAATGGTGAGAAAAAACTATTGGATGAAATATATTCGCAACTTTACGATGAAATTAAAGCCATTGCCATGAATCAAATCAGCCAATTAAATACGGGAGAAACCATCACCCCCACAGTCATGGCAAATGAATGTTACCTCAAATTAGCCAATCAGAACAATCTTGATGTCGAAAATAAACGCCATTTTTTGAATTACTTAGGCAAAAGTATGCGGCTATTATTGATAGATGTTTTGCGAGAAAAATCAACCGATAAACGCAAACATATTACTGCCACCAAAAGTTACGACCTTATTGAAGGGCATGGCAACATCAATTTTGATTTTCTAGAAATTGATCGGTTGTTGGAAAAAATCGAAAAGATTAATCCCGACTATTGTGAAATATTACAGTTCAAGCTTATTTTCAATCTCACCTTCAAAGAAATCAGCGAAGTCTTAGGCAAATCCCTACGCCAAGTTATGCGAATGTGGACACAAGCCACAACTTTAATAATGGTTTTATCAAAAGATAGCCGCCCAACAGATTAATCCAGTCGTTTAAACAGCAAAGATGTATTTATGCCGCCAAAAGCAAAATTATTGCTCATAACAATAGGCGTATCAAGCTGTCGTATTGTATCGACAATATAATCTAAATCACCGCATTGTTCATCGACTTTATTGAGGTTAACCGTTGGAGCAAACCAACCTTCTCGCATCATTTCAATTGCCATCCACGCTTCTAATGCACCACAAGCTCCCAGCGTGTGTCCCATATAACTTTTTAATGAACTAAAAGGCGTTTTGTTGCCAAAAATTCGAGCCGTTGCT
>CAZQMH010000156.1:0-6804 GCA_964594435.1 uncultured Alcanivoracaceae bacterium | reverse complement strand
GCAAAGACCGCGTAGTTATCGCTAAAACGGTCATGGATAATGGCAAATACTTTTTTATCGACAGTTTGATTGTCTGCCTTGACAATAGAAAAACCCAAGGGGTCAAGAATCAAATCTTTTAAAGCAATAGCATTGGTTTTTATTGATTTTACTGCCGCTACTAAACCTTCTTTTACCGAGGGTCTCGTGCTTGTTTGTGCGTGCTCATCGAGACTAGAATATAAAGCATCTAAGGTTCCAACTACCACTTCTTTGGCGAGTACTCCTGTTAAAATACCGACTATTGCTGGCCAGTTTCTTTCTTCAATTCCCATCGGTTTGAAAACAGGAGCGATTGTTTTTGCAGCCGCTGATAACATCGAGTTTTCGCTGTCTTGATTGCCAAAACTAAAATCTTTACCAATGGAATTTAATACTTGAATAAGCATAACCATCAAGACGATGATTTTTCCTGCACCGATGAGAAAACTTTTTAAACGGTTCCATGTGCCGTACAACAGATTTTTTATGGTTGGCAAGCGCCAGGGAGGCAACTCGATAATAAAGGCTTGAGCCTTGCCTGGTAAAATGGTTTTTTGTAGCATTTTACCGGTGAGAATTGCCATCAAAATTCCAGTAAAATAAAGAGTAAATACTATAGCCGCAGCATTTTGTGAGAAAAAAGCAGAGACAAATAGTGCATAAACCGATAAACGGGCTCCACATGACATAAAAGGAGCCATCATGATAGTGACTAATCGTTCACGCCGTGAGGGCAGTGTGCGGGTTGCCATAATAGCTGGCACATTGCATCCAAAACTCACGATTAATGGCACAAATGCTTTTCCTGACAATCCAATTTTTTGCATGACACCATTCATCACAAATGCAGCACGTGCCATATAACCCGAATCTTCTAACCAAGTAAGCACCAAATACAAAAAGCCAATTACAGGAATAAATGTGGCAACCGTTTGTATGCCGCCACCAATTCCATCCGCGAGTAAAACCGTCAACCATTGCCCAACACCCAGTGTTTCCAACATGTGATGACCGCCATCAATAAGTATCGCTCCTGTGGCTAAATCAAAAAAATCTACCAACACCGAAGAGACATTTATAGCAAAGAAAAACATCACATACATGGCAAGGAAAAACACCACCATGCCCCAAACTGGATGGGTGGTTATGCTATCAAGTTTGTGTGATTTTGCAGTGGATAATTTTGGCTTTTTTAGCACTTTTTGGCTTAGTTTTTTGGCACTTGCCAGTGTGTGTTCAAAGTTGATTTTTTCGCTATTTGCTGGTGGCTTCTTTTTGTTTTGTTTCAGTACTTCATGAACAGATTGTTTGAGTTCAGCGACACCTTCGCCTTTTTTTGCCACCGTTGTTACGACTTTCGATTGTAACTGTTGTTCTAACGCCACTAAGTTTATCGCATAATTATGCTGCTGAGCCTCATCCCACATATTTAAAACAGAAATAACAGGAATGCCAAATTTTAGCAACTCAAGCGTTAAAAACAAGCCTCGTTCCAGTGTGGTTGCGTTTAATACATTGATGATTAACTGGGGCTGATGTTGCTGCAAAAATTCCTTCACATGCGACTCATCTTCGCCTTGAGAATCTATTGAAAGAGCATAAATACCAGGCAAATCAACCAAATTATAGTCCAAATCATTGAAATTAATCGCACAATAACTGGAGTCAACCGTCACACCCGACCAATTACCTGTTTTTTTGTTAAGACCTGTTAATTGGTTAAAGAGAGTTGTTTTTCCACAATTTGGATTACCAATCAGTGCGACTAAGGGTTTATGCATGAGTACTTAACGAGGGTTAAACCAAAGAAACCAAAATCGAATCCAGCACATCAGAGCCCAATGCAAGAGTGCCGAAAGGTGTTTTTATGACCGCACCGTGTTTGTATAAAGCCATTAATTCAATAAAAGCACCCACATTTAAACCTAAAATTGCCATTCTATGCGATAAAGATTTTAACGCTTTTAAGTTTTCGATTTTGTACTGTTCGCCTTTTTTGGCTTTGGAGAGTGCAATCATTTTGTTTTTTACGGTATTTTAAATAGTAATCATTCTCATTATCATTACTATTTAAGAAAAATCAAGCCCAATTGAGAAAATTAAAAATAATCTTGATAATGGTCAAAATTAGTATATTATCTGCTACTGTCTTTTTAAACCGTTATTTTCACATGAAAACACTTCGATATATTGTTCTTGCCTTATTCTTTTTGCTACTTGTTGCCGTTGTTGTCGGATTTTTTCTGCCATCAAAGGTTCATTTGCAACGCAGTGTTGTCATCAATCGAGACCCTGCCACCATCTTTAAGGTCATTAATTCCTTGCACAATTTTAACAAATGGTCGCCTTGGTATGATTTGGATAGAAATGCCAGCTACCAGCTAACAGGTAAGAAATCAGGTGTCGGCAGCAAATTAACATGGAGTGGAAACGAGAAAGTAGGTACGGGTTCCAACGAAATCATAGAATCTGTCAAAAATTCGCACATTAAAACCATCATGTATTTTGGCAAATCCGATGCTCCTGCCTATTCCATCCTGACCTTAACCAGCGATGGTGAAAACAAAACCAAAGTGACCTGGGCATTTGAAAATGATTTTGGCATGAATATTTTTTACCGCTATTTTGGTTTGGTCATCGAAGACATGATTGCTCCAGATTATGAGCGTGGCTTACAAAAGCTAAAGAAACATGTCGAAGCACTGCCCTTTTATGATTATTCGGCAATTTCAACCGTGACGACTGAGGCACAGAATATTTACACTTATGCTTCTTCTGCCAACCGCAAAGAAGATAATATATCTGAAAAAATAGGGCAGGCTTATGCCAAAATTATTGCTTTTTTAACAAAAAATGCCATCGCCATGAATGGAACGCCTAAAATAATCAATAAAAAATTTGATGCCGATAGCTTTGAATTTATTGCTGCCATTCCCGTTGTCGCAACAGAGATTGTCGATGAAACTGGCGAAATTAAGGCGGCACAAACTTATGCAGGTAAAGCTCTTAAAATCATTCATCAAGGTTCGTATAAAAACTTCAAACAGTCCTACACCATCTTAAATGCCTATATTGCCCAAAACAAATTGCAAAAAAATGGTCACTCGTGGGAAGATTACCTAAGCGACCCTAGCACAACAGCTCAAGACCAACTTATTACCCACATTTACCAGCCTATCTTCTAACTAGAGAAGAGATAATCTATTACAGAAAAGCTGGATTTGTGCTATTTTCCGCTTTTTCTCGGACAAGCTCCTAGCCAACACCTGTAATTGTGCCGTCTTCATCGACGGTGATTTTAGTGGCAACGGGAGTTTTCGGCAAGCCTGGCATACGCATGATATTACCTGTTAGCACAACCAAAAAGCCTGCCCCTGCATTGATTTGAATGCCACGTACAGTGACTTGGAAATCACGAGGCCTGCCATGTAATTTGGGGTCGTCCGACAATGAACTGGGTGCTTTAGCAATGCAAACGGGTAAGTTTTCTAAGCCCAGTTTTTTTATTTGCAACAAGTCTTTTTCCGCTTCTTTGGTGAATGCTACATCATGAGCACCGTACATTTTTTTACTGACTTTGGTTACTTTGGTAAAGACAGAATCGCTTGCATCATATAACGGCTTAAATTTATTCTCATTGTTGGCAATTTCAACCACCGCCTTCGCCAGTTCTATCGCCCCGTTACCGCCTTCGGTAAAATGACGAGATTCGGCAAATTTAATATTTTGAGCTTCAACATGCTGACGTACGATGGCAATTTCAGCATCACTATCTGCAACAAAGCGATTCAAAGCGACAACCATAGGCTTATTAAATTGTTGAACGCTTTCTATATGTTTATTTAAGTTATCGAGACCTTGGATAAGGGCTTTGGTATTTTCCACCTCTAAACTGTCTTGTGCAATACCCCCATGAAATTTTAAGGCACGAATGGTGGTCACCAAGACCACCGCTGCGGGTTCAAGACCTGCGGCTTGGCATTTTATATCAAAAAACTTTTCCGCCCCTAAATCAAAGCCAAAGCCTGCTTCGGTAATGGCATAATCAGCAAAATTTATTGCCATTTTGGTGGCAATAACCGAATTGCAGCCATGGGCAATATTGGCAAAAGGGCCACCGTGAATAAAAGCGGGGCAACCTTCTAAAGTTTGCACCAAATTGGGATGGATGGCATCAGCCAGCAATGCCATCAAGGCACCAGTGAAATTTAACTGATGCAAATAAACAGGATGATTATCGTGGTCATAGGCAAGCAATATTCGATTGAGGCGTTTGCTTAAATCATGTTTGTCATTGGCTAAACACAAAATTGCCATAATTTCAGAGGCAGCCGTTATATCAAAGCCACCTTGGCGAGGAACGCCTTGAAATTTGCCGCCCAAGCCTAAAACAATTTGCCGCAGTGAACGGTCATTCATGTCCATAACACGCCGCCATACGATACGCCTTGGGTCGATATTAAGTTTATTGCGGTGATAAATATGGTTATCTAACATGGCAGAAATTAAGTTATTGGCAGAGGTAATCGCATGAAAATCGCCCGTAAAATGCAGGTTAATACGACTGGTGGGCACGATTTGGGCAAAACCTCCGCCCGTTGCTCCTCCTTTGATACCCATGCATGGGCCAAGAGAAGGTTCACGCAAAGCCAAACACACCGATTGACCAATTTTTTGCAAACCATCGGCTAAACCTATTGAGGTGGTGGTTTTGCCTTCGCCAGCTTTGGTTGGTGTGGTGGCAGAAACCAATATCAACTTATTGGAGCGTGTACCTGGGCTTGGCTGCTGTAAGGCACGAATATCAATTTTGCTGATTTCTTTGCCATAGGGCATGAGGTATTTTTCCTCGATTTGCATTTTATCTGATATGTGCTTAATTTCTTGGTTTTTAATCTGCTTGGCTATTTCGCTATTTGACAACATAGAATCACTGTTTTTCTGTAAAAATATGCTGAATTTTACCCTATTTGCGGTATTTTAAATTGTTTTATGTCAAATATGTTAGTATTGCCAACATGATTTTAGATTTATTCAAAGCGATGGTTATAGCGGGTGTGCCCATTGCCCTTTTTTCTTATTATTTAGTAAAATTGACACAAGAAAAGGTCAAGCTAAAAGCCAACAATGCTAAACAATTACAAAATGAGTTAAAAACTTTAAAAATACAAAAAAAGAAAGGCGATAACTTTTTCAAACATGCCATGCAGAAGAAATTTATGAAATTCGGTGCAGGGTTTTATGGAATTGTCGCCTTTATCACCTACATGCACATAGAAGTTTACCAAGTCATAACTTTTGTTCAAAACTATACCGATTGGCAACATTTTATCGACAGTATTGGCTTTGGCATGTTGGTAAATTTTTTAATTGAGGCGGTCATGAATTTAGTGACGGCTTTCGCATGGCCTATTTACTGGTTTAAGTATTTGCCTATTGATTCCTTTTGGATATGGTTACTGGTGGCTATTTTTGCTCACAGTGCGGCCGTAAAATATGCTTTGTCACGCACCACTCCAATTTCAAATAAAGAAGAGTCAAGTTAATTTCTTTTGCATGACCAAAGCATGTTCGCGACCTTGGCGGCAACGGTAATAATTTTTACGAATACCAATGGTTTCAAAAGCAAAAGAACGATACAGCCCTTGGGCAACGGTATTGGAAACTCGAACCTCTAGCAGCAATAATTGACAACGATTATAGCGACATAAATTTTCAATATAATGCAACATTTTCCGTCCAAGACCCATGCTTTGTGAGGATTTATCCACGCACATATTAAGCAGATGAGCCTCATCACAAGCGGTCATGACGAAAGCATAAGCAATAATTGCCCCATCCTGCTTCAAAACAACACTATGGTAATCTGATTTAATACAATCTTTGATAACCCCTTTTGACCACGGCACCTCATAATTGTTATTTTCGAGGGTAACAACTGCCTCAAGATCACTTAATTGCATTTTATCAAAATATAGGTGCATCTTTTTAGTACGTAAATCTCGATTATAACCGCATTTGGTGTATAATCCAAAACACATCAAGTGTTCCATTACTATTAATAACTCAACTACAACTATATATTACAATGCTCAATACAATAAAAGACATGCTTTCAAATTTGACAAATTTTTTACTCCAAAATCCTGGTTCAAGGTGCGTCTATATTGGCAATAATACCGTGTTAGTGAAATTAAGATTTGGCTCTCGCCTTTATATTGACTCCAAAGATATTGGTATTGGTTCACATATTATGATTGCGGGTATATGGGAAGCAGATTATACTGAAATGGTGAAATCCTTAATAAAAAGAGGTGATACCTGTGTAGACATTGGTGCTAATTTTGGTTATTACAGTGTTTTGTTTGCACATTTATGTGGACATGAAGGGCAAGTTTATGCTTTTGAGCCTAATCCACGCTTATTCCAGCTGTGTACCAACTCTCTAAAAGCCAATGGACATTTACAATTTTACCCGTCCAATGTTTTCCAATACGGTGTTTCAGACACAGAAGGTGAATTTAGCTTTAGTTATAAGGATGGAGATTTTGGTGGAGGTTCTATGTACATACCGCAAGGACGTCTCGAAAATGAAAATTTTGAAACCATTACTATTAAAACAAAAACACTAGATGACATGCTTTCTCATGTGGAAAAGATTGATTTTATTAAAATTGATGCAGAAGGCAGTGAAGCAAAAATTATAAATGGTATGGAAAATCTTATCAATCGCTCGCCAAACATAAAGATATTAATGGAGTTTTTCCCAGCATTTATCAACCA
>CAZQMH010000155.1:0-6839 GCA_964594435.1 uncultured Alcanivoracaceae bacterium | reverse complement strand
ACAATACTATTTTACAAACACACATAACTATTGAAGAAAATTGCAAAATAGGCGATAATTGCCTGCTAAAATCCAACACTGTTGTTGCCCACGATTGCCGCATTGGCAAGTGCGTAATTCTGCATCCTGGTGCCGTTATTGGAGCCGATGGCTTTGGCTTGGCACGAGATAAGGACAAATGGATAAAAGTTCCGCAACTTGGAGCCGTACAAATAGGGGATGACTGTGAAATAGGAGCCAACACAACCATAGACAGAGGCACGCTAGAAGACACCATTCTTGAACAGGATGTGCATTTGGACAACCAAATCCAAATTGCTCACAATGTTCGCATTGGAGCCCACACCGTTATGGCAGGCTGTAGTGCGGTCGCAGGCTCGGCAAAAATTGGTAAAAACTGCCAAATTGGTGGTGGTGTTGGCATATTGGGTCATCTGCAAGTCTGTGACAATGTGGTGCTACAATCGATGGCTCTGGTGACACATTCATTGCACCAAGCTGGTAGTTATAGCTCAATAACACCACTGCAAAAAACACAAGATTGGCGTAAAAATGCCGTCAGATTTAAACATTTGGATAAACTTGCACGGAAGGTACAAAAACTGGAAAAAGACAAAAATGACAACAGAGAAAAGTAACAAACAAGAAAACATCGAAAAAATTATGCAGTTATTGCCGCATCGTTATCCTTTTTTATTGGTGGACAGAGTCATAGACTATGAAGAAAACCTCAACATTCACGCCATAAAAAATATCAGTTTTAATGAACCTCAATTCACAGGGCATTTTCCCAACCATCCTGTCATGCCAGGAGTACTCATTATTGAAGCGATGGCACAAGCGGCAGGCGTTTTGTCACAATTATCCGCAACAAAAATCAGCGAAGATGCTATTTTTTATCTGGTCAAAGTCGATAAAGCCAAATTTACCCAAGTCGTCGTTCCAGGCGACCAGTTGCATCTTTATGTCGAAATCAAACGTAAAATGCGGAATATGGTCTTGTACAATTGTCAGGCAAAGGTCGCCGATAAAACAGTTGCAAAAGCTGAAATACTTTGTGCCGAAAAAAGATAAAACATAAATCATGATTCATAAAACTGCCATCATTGATAAAAATGCAAAGCTAGGAAAAAATGTAAAAATTGGACCCTATTGCATCATTGAAGAAGACGTAAGCATCGGTGCAGGCAGTGAAATAAAATCGCATGTCAGCATTGCCAAACACACACACATCGGCAAAAATAACCGCATATTCCCTTATGCCTCAATCGGCGAAGAACCACAAGACAAAAAATACCAAGGCGAAGCAACACAAACCATAATAGGCGATAACAACACCATCCGCGAATACGTCACCATCAACCGCGGCACAATTGATGATAAAGGCATCACCACAATAGGCAACAATAACTTGATAATGGCGTACGTACATATCGCTCATGACTGTCGGTTAAAAGACAATATTATCATAGCCAATGGCACCACTTTAGCGGGTCATGTTCATTTGCACGATTATGTTATTCTCGGTGGATTTACCAAGCTGCACCAGTTTTGTCGAATTGGAGCCCATGCCTTTACCGCAATGGACACAGGTTTTCAAAAAGATTTACCACCTTATATGGTCGCTCATGGCAACCCAGCCAAACCGCGTACCATCAATAGCGAAGGTCTCAAACGCCGCGGATTTAGCCAAAGTGATATCCGAGCCTTAAAAAAAGCCTTCAAAATTTTATACAAATCAGACTTGCAACTCAGCCAAGCACTGCAACAAATGCAAGACCTAGCGAACACACACAACTGCGTGCAGATAATAATAGACTTTATCAATAGCTCAAAGCGAAGCATTGTCAGATAGGAAAACGAGAGGAGAGAGAAAATGAATAATATGTTTAAAGTAATCTTCACAGGAAAATTAAAAGATACAGCCGACATCAACAAAGTAGCAGAAGTATTTGCTAAGAAATTCAAAATGTCGCCAGAAAAAGCACTAAAAATCCTGCAAGCTAATAAACCACTAACCTTGGTAAAAAAAGCAGAACATGTCAAAGCCTATAAACTTAAATCAATGTTTGAAGAAATGGGCATGATAGCGGAACTCAAACCCGTTACACATGCAATAAGTAAGGCAAAAATAGAAACAAAGCCAGAACCAGAACACGTTTCTCCAGCAAAAACACCTCAACCAGAAACATTGTCGTTAGAGCAGCCTCAACCAAACAATAAAGAAAGCGAAGCGAGCGATTTTGAAGTCAGCAACAAAGCAACATATGCAAAGCCCAAGATAAATAGTCGCCATAAAGCTAATAAAAATGATGAGGAAAAAGAAGGTATCTTTAAAAAATTTGGCAAAGTAATGCTTGCTATAGGAGCGGGCATAATAATTTTTTTAAAAAAGTTCGGGTTGTTTAAATTCTTAAAAATTGGTGCCCTTATCGCTGCTGGTTCTGCTATAGGTTTTGACTCTGAAGAAGCCTGTATGGGTAATTCGAGATGCGAAGATGCCGTTTCAGACCAAATTGATGACTGCTGGGATAACAGTGGCTTAGAGGATTTTGATTTTGACAAGATGTCAGATGACGAATACAATGCCATACAACCTAAAATAGAAAATGACTTTATCGGTTGTTTAAAATATCCTGACACAGGCAAAGAAATATTTCATCACCCAATTGATCTTCGTTTCCTGTTAATAGAAAGATGCAATGAGATTGATTTGGACAACTGTAACACCATTGTAGAAGCACAGATTGACTCTTGTTATGACCGTTATAAGCTTGGCAAATATTTCAACAAAGATACAACGGATTATTATAGAACTTTAACGAATAACCAAGATAAAATTGAAAAGTTTTTTGATTGCTTTGTTGATGACGAAGGCGACTCATTAAACGAATACCAATAGCATGAATTACTCAGCAAAAAAATCCAACAAAATCAACAATCTCAAACTGCCGCCACAGTCCGATGATGCCGAACGTTCGGTACTTGGTGGATTAATGCTGGTTGCCGAGGCATGGGACAAAGTCGCTGATTTACTATCCGAAGAGGATTTTTATCGCCAAGACCACGGTTTAATATTCAAAGCCATTCGAGCCTTGAGTGAAGAAAACAAGCCTTGTGATGTCATAACCGTTGAAGAATGGCTCGATTTGCATCAACTATTAGATGATGCAGGAGGTGAAGATTACCTGATTGAAATAGCGAATAATGTCCCAGGTGCTGCCAATATTAAAGCCTATGCCGAAATTGTTCGAGAAAAATCAGTGCTGCGTCAACTCATCCAGATTGGCAATGAACTCACCGAAAAATCGTTTAATCCAGATGGTAAAAACAGTGATGATTTGTTGGAAGATGCCGAAAAATCGGTTTTTGGCATTCGCGAGCAAACCTTAAAAACCAAAAGTGGTTTTCAAGACATAAAAAAATTATTGCAACAAGCCGTCGCCAGCATTACCGAAATGAGCAACTCCGATGGCTCCATGACAGGACTGCCAACAGGCTTTACAGACTTTGACAAAAAAACCAATGGTTTACAAAAATCAGACCTTGTTATTATCGCAGGGCGTCCAGCCATGGGAAAAACCTCATTCGCCGTTAATATAGCTGAAAAAATAGCCATAAAAGAGGGCAAATCCGTTGCTATATTTTCGATGGAAATGTCAGCAGTACAACTCACCATGCGGATGATGGCATCACTGTCCCGCATCAACTCAAGCCGCCTAAAAACAGGGCAATTAGCCGATGAGGAGTGGCCAAGGATTGGGCAAATTAACCACATGTTGTCCAATTCTAAGATTTTTATTGATGATACGCCCGCCTTATCACCAATGGAAGTCCGAGCCCGCTGTCGTCGTTTGCAAAGACAGCATGGACTAGACCTTGTTGTTATTGACTATTTGCAACTCATGCAAATCAAAGGGGCGGAATCACGGGTCAATGAAATATCCGAAATTTCACGCTCACTCAAAGGTTTGGCCAAAGAACTCGATATCCCCGTGTTAGCCCTATCGCAACTCAATCGTTCCTTGGAACAACGCCCAAATAAACGTCCTGTTATGTCCGATTTACGAGAATCTGGAGCCATCGAACAAGATGCCGATTTGATTGTTTTTATTTATCGAGATGAAGTTTACAATGAAGACTCCATGCACAAAGGCAAGGCGGAAATCATACTAGGCAAGCACCGACATGGCTCAACAGGCATGATTCCCCTAACATTTTTGGGAGAATTTACCAAATTTGAAAATTATCTCAATGATATTGGTATCGAAGACACAATGCCAGAGAACCTGCACTAAGCACAAAATCATGAGTCGAGGAACCCAAGCTGTTATAAATTTCTCCCACCTGCTACACAATTATAAACAACTTAAAAAACGTGCCCCAAACAAACTGGTACTGGTCGTCAAAGCCGATGCTTATGGTCATGGTCTAAAACAAACCGTTATGGCTCTGGGTGAGGTGGATTGTTTTGCTGTGGCAACCCTCGCAGAAGCCCTGCTGATAAGAAAACACCGCCCAAATGTAAGAATTTTATTATTAGAAGGCTTTCTAGATGCCAATGAATTGCATATTTCCCTAGCCAACCACTTTGACTGTGTTATTCATCAAACCCCACAACTCGAACTCTTCTTACAATTAAACACCACAAAAAAAATCAACATATGGTTAAAATATGACTCAGGCATGAACCGACTGGGTTTTGATGATGATGGCTTTGAACACGCCTTCCACGCAATTGAAAGGCATAAAAATCTTGGCGAATTAGTACTGATGAGCCACTTTGCCAGTGCGAATGAAAGCAACAATGATTTTACCACTACACAAAAACAGAGATTCCTAAAACACGCAAAACATTACCCATTATCTTTATCAAACTCGGCAGCGTTACTCAATCAAAACAATTTGACTGACGAATGGTGTCGGGTTGGGCTTGCTTTATTTGGTGTTTCACCCTTTGTCGATAAAACAGCAAAAGAATTGGGATTGAAGCCCGTTATGAGTTTAAAAACCAATGTTATCGCCGTAAAAAACATCAAAGCTGGGCAAAGTATTGGCTATGGACAGACTTATATTAGCCCAAAGGACAAAAAAATTGCCATCATAGGACTTGGCTATGGCGATGGCTATCCGTGGGCATTAAGTCAAAACGCCCATGTGAAAATAAAAAACCACAAAGCAAAAATACTGGGACGGATTTCAATGGACATGATGGCAATTGATATCAGCTCTATCGCTGATGTTAGTCTTGGGGATGCTGTTTTGATGTGGGGTGAAAGCAAGCAGGGGCAATTGCCTGTAGAAATCGTTGCCCAAAATGCACAAACCATTGCCTATGTGTTATTATGCCAAGTAACTTCACGTGTATCATACAAATATGAATGAAAATAAAGTCATTTCTTACTTTAAATCCCAAGTCCAAAAAGGCGAGTGGACATCACTAATTTGGTCTTTTTTGTATTTTTATTTCCTGCTTACTGGATATTTTATTCTGCGTCCAATTCGTGAAGTTATGGGTGTAACCGCAGGTCCTGAAAATTATGACATGCTGTTTTTATCCACCTTTGTGGTGATGCTTTTAATCCAACCGCTGTATGGAAAAATTGTATCCACCTACTCCCGAAAACAATTCATACCCATGATTTATAGCTTTTTTGCCGCTATTATTTTGGCACTTTGGGCACTATTTCATGCTTTAGGCACGCAAAATGTTCTATTGGCACGAATATTTTTTGTCTTCGTTAGTGTTTATAATGTTTTTGTTGTTTCGGTATTTTGGAGCTTTATGTCCGATGTTTACACCAAAAAACAAGGCAAACGCCTGTTTGGTGTTATTGCCGCAGGTGGCAGTACAGGTGGCATTACAGGTGGCATCATCACTGCTGTTTTAGTCGAAAAAATAGGCACCATAAATTTATTATTGGTTTCATTTGGCTTCTTAGTCTTATGCATTTTTGCTGTTTTTAAAGTCAGAAGATTTGCCACACAATCCATCAAAAACCCCGAAGCCCCCATTGGCGGTAGCCCAATTGAAGGAATGAAACTAATTTTTAGCTCGAAACTTTTGCAGCAAATTGCCCTCATGACCGTCATGTCAGTGCTTATTGGCGGTATTTTTTACTATCTGCAAGGAAATTTTGTCAAAGAATTTTATCCCAACCGTGACGAAAGAACCGCAGTTTTTGCCAATATTAACACCATAACCAATATGTTTACCTTATTTTTTCAGCTTATACTTGCCCCTTTCTTACTGCAAAAATTTAAAATTTATAAAATACTAGGCATCTACCCAACAGCCATGATTTTAGCTTTTTTGCTCTTTGGCATATTCCCTATTTTAAACGTGGTACTTGGTGCCATAATCATGCAAAGAAGCGGTGCCTATGGCATCATGAAACCTCCAACTGACTGGTTGTTTACGGGCTTAAATAAAAACATAAAATACAAATTTAAAAACTTTCTTGATACCGTTATTTACCGAGCAGGGGATGTCTTTACCCAATTAGTTTTTATTAATATCGTCACACTCTTTACCAAAGATTTGCGTATTTTTGCAATTTTCGGTGTACTATTTAGCATTATTTGGTTATTCAATGCCATCAGAGTCGGTCGTCTGGCACATGCCAGTTTTCAACAAAATAACTTTCATTAAAGTAATTTCCTCAAAACCATGGATAACAACGATAACAAAAAACTCGAAGAAATCGCTGCCAAAATCAACGATGGTGAGCTGGATTTAAGCATAACCGAACAATTCGACTCGCAAGACGCCGATAAAATCTTACAAGCCTTGCACAAAATCAATCGTGTTGCTCAAAGTATTCGCCAACAAGGCGAAA
>CAZQMH010000154.1:2735-6858 GCA_964594435.1 uncultured Alcanivoracaceae bacterium | reverse complement strand
TGGGTGAAGGTATCGTCCCAAATTGCACAGTATTGGGTGACCAAATTGTAGGCGTAGTTGTTAAAACTTAATCCGACACCGCAGCCTTGTACGCCATTGCTAGTGCAGCCAGGAAAGGTTTGCACATGTGAGACACCACAGGCTTGAAAGGTATTGAAATCTGACTCGATAATACTGGTAACAATATCTGCACCAGTTAGATTTCTTAATAGTTTAAGCGAAATTAAATTTGTAATATTATCTAAATCAGTTTCTACATCACCTGATAAACTAAAACCATTGAGTTTGGCGGTATGAACTTTAACAATTCTTGTGTTTGATAAGCTATTGGTCAGTGCGGTATTGGCATGATCGACGGCAGCCATAATCAGGGTTTCTATGCCTTGGGTGTCGTTGGGGTTGGTCGGTGAACCACCTGCTTCTATGCGAGCTTCTTCCATCCATACGACTAAAATATCTAATACCGTAGTGTTTTGTGTTGCTTCTGTTAATTTTTTATCACCCAAGGCATTAAATGTTTTTAGATGGGATGTTTAAGTGTTATCAACGGCCGATGGTTTTGCAAAAGCTGGTGTTAATCTTGTCTCAAGTTCCGTATTTTGCGGAAACATGGATAGCCTATAATCATAGAAACGATAGCTTACTCCATCGGCTAACAGACTTATGCCGTATCTTTTTGTGTTACTGGTTATGTAAGCAATAAGTTGGTTATTATGAACGGTAAGAACCACATCATAATCATTATTACTGCCACTCCACTTATAACTGTTTGTACCACGTGAAATAAAATCACCTTTAGCAACAGTTGTCGAACTGTTATCAGGGAAATTTATTTGGATTGTATCTGGTGCTAGTTTTATATCACTTAGATTTATATCAATATCATAGAATGCATTGACAGTTGGTGGCGGTGAGACATTTAAGGGTTGTTGCGGGTTGGTAAACAGTACTGTATTTGCTTGGCTATTGGTATATGCGAAGGCAAACATCATAATCAGGCAAAGCTTACGTAATTTGTTGATTTGTTGATTTGTTGATTTGTTGATTTGTTGATCATCGTTTTCTCCATTCTATTATTGGTCAGTCTAGAATTTTACTAAATAAATAGGGTGTTGTAAACAAAAATTAATAGTTTTTGTGGCATCTAACCCGAGCATTCACTCACAGGTGAATGGCTCGGGTTGGATTTTTGAGATTAAGGAATAAATTCATCCTTGCGGATTTGAATTTGGTCAATAATAGCTGGATTAATAATGAGTGGCAAATAATTATTAGTCAGCCAGAAAAACAATTGATTGACATATAATGCTCCATCGGTGATAACGCCGCTTTGTCCGCCAGGGATGATTTGTTCAACCGCGGGACCTGTGTCGGTCATGGTTGCGACCATTCTTCTAGCGGGCCCTGCATCAAACATAAAACCATTTAAGGTGCTGGCTCGAACGCTATGACCTGAGGCATCCAAAACTTGATAACCACCAGAACGTGGCACGCCTTGCAAACCATCAATTGTGCTGAGTCCAAACAGACCGTTTGGCACACTCAAACTCGCTCCTAAAGCATGGGAGAATGTTATTCTATGCAATTTACCCCAACGGTAGTCCATTATATTGTTGGAGTTTCTAAATGCTGGCGTAAATTCATCACTTGCTAACAAATCGAGGGCTTGTTTTAAGCTGGCAAGAATGACATAATCTCGTGCATCTTCAGGCGTTGGAGCTTGCGGGTTGGTGAAGAAGTTTATACCCGATGCACCTATGCCATGATTTTGTGGGAAGCTATCTAACAAATGTTTCAAACCATTGATGGCATGTTTACTGCCAGGTAGATTTGGTGCCAAAACATCTTGCCCAATGGCAGCATCGTAGCCTTTGATAGTGGCATCAATGGTGTTTTTAACAATCATTGAACGCCAAACTGAATAAATAGTCGCTGCCACAGATTGATTTATCTCATTTTCTGTTGGAGCACTTAAAGCAAAAGGATTCTCAAATGGATCATAACCTTCTGCCACGCCTGTTGGGGTGGAATAATCCCAAATTATAAACTTTTCCAGTGTTGCGGTAATTCGTGGATCAGCTAAAAATTGGGCAATTCCAGGCCAAGCATCATTGGCTGCGGCATTATTAAATGCGGTCATAATGTGTGGCATAATGAGTTCTGCATCCAACAGTTGGTTATTGGCTTGCCAAGCTTTCATATCATTAACTGATACTTTACCATCATTGGCAATTTTGGCTTTGATTAAACGGTCGATTCTGCCCATACGATAAGTGGAATAACCGCCTTGAGAAATATAATACAAGCCGCCTGCGGGGCGTATTTGATTGAGCACATTATTGTCAAGTGAAACGCCGATTGGGTCGTTGTTGGCATTGGCAAAATAACCTTGTGCTGGGTTTTTCCACTGTGGCATTTCAGCCTCAGGTATGATTTCATGATTTTCGGCTTGATTGACTTGAGGATTGGCAACAGGCATCCATTCGTTTTTGTGTGCTCCTGTACCATCACGAATAAACATAGGTGGTGCACCATCGGGTGCCATCAAGGTTTGTAAATCTTCACGTATGGGCACTTCTGCTCCTGTGAAATAGCCAATATCACCGTGAATGTCAGCCACCGAGAAGTTTTGCGAGCCAACATCAAAATTAGATAAGGCTTGGTGAAATTCATCAACCGTTGTGGCTCTGGTCATATCCAAAAAGGCTTGGGCTTCTTGGGTTGCACTGAAACCAGTGTACTGCATGGATATGGCTTGGCTTTTGGCTCTATCAACTTTTAGAATGGGCCCATAATTTCGACGAGGAACAATATAAGTAATTCCTCCAGCGTCATAGCCTACGTGCTGGTCTTCAATATTGTCCATGATACCATCACCAATTTGATTGGCGTAATATTGTTGAAATATATACTGAATAGGTTCTTCTACGCCGTTATAAACGGTAAAAGCTGGCAGACCGAATAAATTGGTCTTGATGTCTTCAAAGTAAAAATCGGTTTCATCAACGGGATGAACCGTCGAACCCCAGCACAAATGCATATTGCAACCTTGAGCAATCACAGGAGCACCAGGAAAACCAACCCCTGCGGCGGAATAACTAACGGTGCCTTCATTTTCAATAACGAGATGAATAGGATAAAAAACCGAAGGATAGCTCAAGTCTAAATGCGGGTCATTGGCAACCATTGGAAAACCAGATTCCGTTTTATCTGCGGCGATTGCCCAAGTGTTTGAACCAAAATCTTTGGAGCCGTCATTTCTTAAATTTTTCAAATCTGCCGTTGCATTCCATTCATTGGAAAGTTCTTTGGCTAAATTAATTTCTTTATCAGTGTATTGGGTGAAATTTTTATAATCCATCGCCTGATTTTTACTGCCTAACATTTGTCCGCCGATAGATTCTAAGAAGCCTGGTACGGTGACACGGTCATCAGGTGGAGCAGCACGGTACAAATCTTCCATAAATAAAGCCGTACCATCAAAACCAGCGGCTTGTCCAACTTGTTGAAAAGTGCCTATGGCAACAGTCCAATCGAGTTCTTGCAAATCATTGGATAATTGGAAAGCAATTAATTTGACTATTGCTAAAGAATCAAGCGGTGTCCAACGAGGAATTGAGGTTAATTCTAAACCAGAATATTCAACTGGCAAATCATGACTGTGCAAATAAGCATTGACACCATTGGCATAAGAACGCAAAATCACTTTGGATTCACCTGATGCCGCTTGATACGAGCGTAAAGCAGCCCGTCGAAAACCAATCGTTCGTAATTGAATATCGGTTGGCAAACCCGCTGCACCAACCAATTCCGCCACACGACCACTGGCAATACGGCGTAAATAATCCATTTGGAATAGTCTATCCCGTGCGTGCAAATAACCATTCATAAATGCGACATCTGCCATAGATTGAGCTTTGACGGTTGGAATTTGGGTTTCAGGATACAAAACTTCGGCAGGGTTCATTAAGCCATTGACCTGTGTTTGTGCTGAAATATTTAAAGAAAGTCCGCAAGCAAGGATTAAAAATCCTTTTTTCATCATGCTTTTGGGATTGTTTTTGCTATTTTTCATAAAGTGTCCCCTTTAGTGAATGTTAACCCAAATCCAGATATATTGACT
>CAZQMH010000154.1:0-2635 GCA_964594435.1 uncultured Alcanivoracaceae bacterium | reverse complement strand
TTTTCATAAAGTGTCCCCTTTAGTGAATGTTAACCCAAATCCAGATATATTGACTTTTTCAATCGGGGTTTGGGGTTGATAAAAATCCGATAAATTGTATCATATGTGAATCAAATTAAACATCAAAAATTTAAGAATTTTCTAAAGCTCATAAAATGTTCGAGCAAAATACATAAAAATTTGCTAAGATATACCGAATTTTAAAGAGAAAGTGTGCTTATGTCCTCTGTTTTTATTCTTTTGCTACTGATGGCAAATACTCTGCTTGCAAATGAGTCTCGTGTAGAGCTCAATAGTGATAATTTCCCCAGCTCTGTCCATTATTTGGCACAATTATCTTCTGACTTGGAATTTAAAAAGGACAACCATCACCGTGTTGTCATTCAATACTTCGATAGTAACAAGTCGCAGCTTTTGTTTGCCGAAAAATTTGAAAATATCGCAATCATTAATAATCAGGTTGCTTTAAAACTTGGTACTGGCAATGAACTTAAGTCAAACTATTCTTCCTTGCAGGAAATGTTTGCTCATCACACAAAGGTCGCTATGCAATGGACTATAGATGATACTAAGTTGTATCCGCAAGTCGAGATTATCCCTGCGGGGCATTCCCAAAAAAGTAGCTTGTTGTTAGCAGGTAAAGTTGTTGATGAAACATCTTTGCACTGGAAGGGTTTTGACAAAGCGGGTTCTGCCACGGCTATACAGGCTGCTGTTTTTTCTTCACAAGAATCAAAAATACAGCAAACGTTTCAAAAAAAATCACATCCTTTTACCTTAAAAATGAATGGCCCTTTTTTGAGTATGCCTGTCAGGGACATGCCGATAGTTGCAATAACTCAGCGTGAACAGAAAAATTCAGAAATAAATCCTCCACGACATGGTGATCTGTATGATAAGTTGGGTCGCCGACATGGCACATTTGAGCCCAAATCTAAAGATGCTTTGGCACCAAAATCAAGCCAAAACCCAGGAGGATTTTATACGCCTTCGACAAACATAACCTTCCCTGGCATGATAAATACAAGTGGCGTATATCCACCAGATACCGAGGGTGCAGTTGGCGTTAATTATTATGTCCAAATGGTCAATTCCACTTTTGCTATTTACCGAAAAAGTGACGGTGTACAAATCCAAGCACCACTCAACACCAATACATTGTGGTCGGCTCATGGCGGGCGATGCCAGTCGGATAATAGTGGTGATGCAATTGCTTTATATGATGAACAAGCCCAGCGTTGGGTCTTAACCCAGTTTGCCGTTGCTGGCACCCCTCGTTCTGTCTGTTTTGCTATTTCTCAAACACCTGACCCAACTGGTGCTTATTACACTTACGATTTGGTTACTGCTCGGTATCCTGATTATTTTAAATTAGGCGTTTGGCCTGTTGCCAGTAACAATGCTTATTTCATGGGCACAAACTCTGGAAGTCAAGGTCAATACGATGTTTACGCTATTGATAGAGAAAATATGTTGCTTGGAAATCCTGCACGACCTGCACAGTTTTTTCAAAATTACCCTAATCTTGTCTTGCCAGCAGATGTAGATGGCGACAATACTCCTCCTGCCAATGCTCCTGGTTTATTGTATTCTTTCAGAGATGGCGGTGCTTCTTATTTTGGCAGCCCAGCTGTAGACAGTTTAGACATTTATGAATTTAATGTAGATTGGAACACGCCTGCCAATACAACCTTTACCTTGGCCCAAATTTTGACCAATGCTAACAGCGGTTTTGTAGATTTCAATTGGACAGTATGTGGTTTTTTTCAAACAAATTGTTTGCCACAGCAAGGCACGACTGTACTTATTGATAGTGGTTCTTGGTGGCCTCAACAACGCTTTGTTTACCGTAATTTTGGTAGTTTTGAATCGTTGGTTGGTACATGGACGGTTAATGCTGTCGTTTCGCCTGCTAAACATGCGGCACCAAGGTGGTTTGAGTTACGCAGAAACACAGGTGCTACCACGTGGAATATTCGACAACAAGGAACTTTTGCACCTGATGCTGACCATCGGTTTTCCCCAAGCATATCCATGGATGCATCTGAAAATATTGCACTTGCTTATTCCACCACTTCTTCGACTTCCTTTCCTTCATTAAAATATACGGTGCATGATTCATCTGTTGATCCTTTGGGTTTTATGGAGCCTGAAGCTGTTTTTGTCGCAGGAGGTGGCTCACAAACTGGTTCCGCTGGTCGATGGGGAGATTATGCTTCTATGGATGTTGATCCTGTTGATGATTGTACATTTTGGTTTACTTCAGAATATTATACTTCAACGGGTACACTGAATTGGGTAACACGCATTGGTTCATTTAAAATACCTTCCTGTAAGAATTATAATATTCAAGCAGTAAATGATACAATAAATGTCTGCAAAGCTAGCAACACTGGTCAGTATAATTTAATTTTAAGCAGCAGCTTTAATGCCACAACCAATATGACTGTTGCCAATTGTCCTGTTGGTGCCAGTTGTGCATTTAATCCCAATCCTGTTATAGCCCCAGCAAACACAACGGATTTAAATCTTTCGGGGTTGGCAAGCGTAGCGGGGAATTCATTTGTCATGACAGCTACGGCAACGGATTCTGTTGACCCCTTAGCCACGGCAGATATAGCCTTGACATTAACCT
>CAZQMH010000153.1:0-6874 GCA_964594435.1 uncultured Alcanivoracaceae bacterium | reverse complement strand
TTTTATTGTTTGTGTTAGTCGTAAGAACATTTGTTTTTGAACCCTTTCGCATCCCCTCCTCTTCCATGATGCCGACCCTACTGACTGGTGATTTCATCTACGTTAATAAATTTTCCTATGGGTTAAAATTACCAGTATTACATGATACCATTGTCGAGATAGGTCATCCCAAACGTGGAGATATCATTGTTTTTCGATACCCAAAAGACCAATCCGTTGATTACATCAAACGTGTGGTTGGTTTACCTGGCGACAAAATCCACTACGATATTCGCAAAAAAGAACTGTACATCAATGGCGAACTCATGCAGCAAGAACTGGTTGGTAACTACCAAGGCTTAATGGATGAACCTGCCAATGCATTACAAATTGAAAAATTGGAGCAGCTCGGTGATAAAAAACACCGCATGTTGACCGTTAACCATGCAATTGGACCAACAAAATACATAGATGTTACAGTGCCAGAAGGGCATTATTTTGCTATGGGTGATAACCGTGATAACAGCGCTGATAGTCGTGAATGGGGTTTTGTACCAGAGCGAAATCTTGTCGGTCGAGCGGTATTTATATGGATGCACTGGCGAACCGACCACTTTTTACAAGGTTTAAAGCGTATAGGCTCAAAATTAATTTAGGCAAAGATTGAAACTGAATAATATCATGTTAGAATAGCACGCATGATTGAACCAGAGGGTAAAGATGAAACTTAAAAGAAAACAACAAGGCATGAGCATGATAGGTATGCTTTTTATGGCAGCATTTTTTGCATTTGTTATTTATGTCGGCATTAGAATTGGACCGATATACAGTGAATACTTTGATGTGGTTAAGGCCGTTAAACAAACGGCAAGAGAACCAGGTATTGCAAATAAACAACCCACTTATATAAGAGAAGCCATAACAAAAAGAATGTGGGCAAGTTATGTCGACCCTAAGCGTGTACCCGCCAAAAGCATAAAAGTCATAAGAAACAGAGGCAAACAAGTCCACATCAAGTACGAAGTGCGTGAAAGCTTTATGTACAATATAGATTTTGTGATTAAATTCGATAAAAAAGTGCCTTTAATCCGCAAATAATCCCTTATTATGCCAAAACTATTAGGTCAAAGCCTAAACTTTAATAACCCCAAGTTATTACAACAAGCTTTGACCCATCGCAGTGCCGCCAAACAAAACAATGAGCGCTTAGAGTTCTTAGGTGACAGTATTTTGAGTTTTGTTATCACCAACTGGCTTTATAAGAACTACCCACATTTATCAGAAGGCAAACTTTCGCGAATGCGAGCCAATTTAGTCAAAGGCGTGACTTTAGCTGAGGTGGCCAGATATCATAATCTTGGTGAAGAGCTAATATTAGGTAGTGGCGAACTAAAATCAGGCGGTTTCAATCGCAGCAGTGTCTTAGCCGATGCAGTTGAAGCTATTTTTGGGGCTTTGTATATCGACCAAGGTATTGAAACCACCCAGCAATTTATTCTAAATTGTATGCAAAATTGGTTAGCAAATGTCAATCCCAATACTTCTGATAAAGATGCCAAAACCCGTTTGCAAGAATACGCTCAAAAAAAATCTTACCAAATCCCCAGCTATGAACTCATCGAAACCCAGGGCAAAGACCACCTCAAAACCTTCACTGTTTGTTGTCAACTCCCTGAATTAGAATTAAAGCAAACCGCAGTTAATCGCAGCCGTAAAAAAGCAGAACAACAAGCAGCGGCAAAAATTATTACTGTAATTGAGTCAACTCATGAATAAATGTGGTTATGTTGCCGTTATCGGTCGTCCAAATGTGGGAAAATCTACCCTCATCAATACAATTATTGGTGAAAAAGTCAGTATAGTTACCGCTAAACCACAAACCACACGCCACCAAATTTTAGCTATTTCCACCACCAAAAAAGGGCAAATTCTCTTTATTGACACGCCTGGTTTGCATTTGGGCTATAAAAAAGCCCTCAATAAATACATGAATAAAGCCGCAGCAAGTGCTGTTATGGATGTCGACTTGGTTTTGTTTCTGGTTGAATCATTAAAATGGACAAAAGATGACGAACAAGCTTTCAAAACTGTACAAAAATCCACCTGCCATGTGTTTTTAGTTATCAATAAAGCTGACTTAGTCAAAGACAAAGAGAAGTTAATACCCTTTGCCAATAAAATCATGCAGCTGTATGATTTTAAGGAAATATTTTACATCTCAGCCACAAAAAGTAAAGGCACAAAAACGCTTGAAGACAAAATATATCAGCACCTACCCGATTCTGAAAATTACTACCATCAAGACCAATTAACCGACAAATCAAGCAAATACCTCATCGCCGAACTTATCCGCGAACAATTAACTTTACGTCTGCACCAAGAACTGCCCTACAGTCTTACAGTCGAGGTGGAGTCATTAAAACAAATAAAACAAATCATCCATATTCATGCACTCATATGGGTTGAACGCGACATGCAAAAAAACATGGTCATCGGCAAAAAAGGAGAGACACTGAAACAAGTCGGCATCAATGCCCGTAAAGAAATAGAAGATTTACTTGGCAAAAAAGTCAACCTCAAACTATGGGTCAAAGTTAAGTCAGCATGGGCGGATAATGACAGATTGTTGCAACAATTAGGCTACAAAGATGAGTTTTAATGAGCAAATACAAAGAAACCACAGGCTATATCATTCACAGCAGACCTTTTAAAAATTCTTCGCTTCTGCTTGAATTTTTTAGTTACGAATATGGTCTATTTTCACTTGTTGCCAAAGGCATAAAAAAGAACAAAAATTTAAAAGCCCAAATCCACTATTTTGCCTTATTAAAAATCCAATTTTATGGCAAATCCTCATTAAAAACTCTGTGCTCAATCAATACCTTGCAAACGCATCAGTTTAAAACGCTAATCGAGAAAACCTCTGCCATGTATTTTAATGAACTGATTCATCTGTCACTTGCCGAAAATGAAACAGCACATGAATTATACAGCAATTATGAGTGGGCAATTAAGCATATTTCCTCATCTGCACATAGCAAGAACAGTATTTTTAGAAAATTTGAAGAAACAATTTTAATACAAAGTGGATTTGCACTAGATATAACGCCTTATGCTGATGAGCAATGGCTAGAGGTATGCGAAAACCAAGGCATAATCAAAGCACAAGACTCAAGAAATGGCATCATTCAAGCCAAAGATATTAGACGGTTTAAACAACAGGCAATCATTGACAAAAGCACCCGAAAAAAAATCAATAAATTGTATGCTAAATTGATTAACCTTTGTGTCTCACATAGAAAAATCTACACAAGGGAGTTGTTAATAGAACTGTACCATACTGCTTAAATAATGTTTTTTTTTGCGTCAAAGGAGTTAAGCAAGCTAGTTTAAATACTTTAATAAAATCTGATAACTCCATCACAAATATAAAATTTATCTGCCGCCTTGACAAAATCAGCTTGAAAAAATTATTAAAATAAGGTATATAATGATGCATGGATAAAAGAAAAAGAAAAATAAAAAGAACCGCTCACGAAAAGATGTTGCTTGCTTTATCTTTTGGTACAGTCATTTGGATACTGCCCTTTACATTGTATAGATTCTATCGAAATGAATGGCTTATTGCCGTAGTTGATCTTGTTGTTGCAGTGAGTATGGCATTTATTTTTATCTTTGTTTACAAAACAAGCAAAGTTAAAATTGTCAGTATTGCTCTGATATTAATTGCAATAGTTGGCAATATCATCTCATTTTATATCAAAGGCGTCAGCCAAATTTACTGGGTCTATCCAGCTATGCTGGTGGCATATTATCTGATAGACCCCAATAAAGGCGTTATTCTTAATTCCTTTTTATTGTTATTCTATTTACCCAAACTGTATACAAGTATTGATTCCATTACCTTCTCTACCATACTTATCACCGTCATCATCACCAACATAATCGCCTATGTTTTTGCCTCAAGTCTGCGTAAACAAGAAGCCATACTGTTGAAATTTGCCTCAGAAGATTACCTGACATCTACAGGCAACAGACGAGCACTGGATGAAAGCATACAGAAACTGCATGCTCAATTAAAAAATCACGACCTTACCGCATCTCTCGTGCTATTAGATATTGATAACTTTAAAAATATTAATGACCAATTTGGTCACATCGTTGGCGATCAGGTATTAGTCAACCTCTCGACATTACTCAAAGACCACTGTCACCAAAATACAGAAATATTTCGTTATGGCGGAGAAGAATTCTTAGTATTATGTAAGCATTTCACCCTCAAAGATACTTACAAAATGGCAGAGCAATACCGCAGATTAGTCAAAAACAAAATTCAAGTAAAAAACAATAGCATCAGTATTTCAATAGGTGTTGCCGAATACATAAAAGAAGAAAGCATCAAAGACTGGATTCATCGTGTCGATTTAGCCCTTTATCAAGCTAAAAATCAAGGTAAAGATAGAACTATAAAAGCATAATTACTATAATGACCAATTGATTTAAAAATTAATTGATAGATGACAACACAATACAATCCACAAAAACTAGAAAAAGCCATACAAAAAACATGGGAAGAAGAAAAAACCTTCCATGTAACAGAAGATGCTAACAAAGAAAAATTTTACTGTCTTAGCATGTTTGCCTACCCAAGTGGCAATCTGCACATGGGACATGTCAGAAACTATACCATAGGCGATGTGATTTCACGCTACCAAAGAATGCTTGGCAAAAATGTTATGCAACCCATGGGTTATGATGCCTTTGGTTTACCTGCAGAAAATGCCGCGATTAAACACCAAACCGCTCCAGCAAAATGGACTGTAGCCAACATGGATTACATGACCACGCAATTTAAACAATTGGGTCTAGCCTATGATTGGTCACGCAAACTTGCCACCTGCGATGCAAAATATTACAAATGGGAACAATTAATTTTTAACAAATTACTAGAAAAAGGTCTGGTATACCGCAAGGATGCAACAGTAAATTGGGACCCTGTTGATCAAACCGTACTGGCAAATGAACAAGTCGATGCCGAAGGTCGTGGTTGGCGGAGTGGAGCTTTAGTAGAAAAGAAAACCATAGCTCAATGGTTTTTAAAAATCACGGCTTATGCCGAAGAATTACTCAATGAAATAGACAATCTTGATGGCTGGCCAGAATCAGTAAAAACGATGCAACGCAACTGGATTGGCAAATCCAAGGGCATAGAATTGGACTTTGAAATCGAAAACACCCCTGATAAAATATCGGTCTATACCACACGAATTGATACCTTATTTGGCGTCAGCTATTTAGCCGTAGCACCCGAACACCCGCTGGCATTACAAGCGGTTAAACAAAATCCTCAATTGCAACAATTCTTAGATGAATGCAAGAAAGAACAAAGCAACGAAGCCGCTATGGCAACGATGGAGAAAAAAGGACAATTTAGCGGATTTTATGCTCTGCACCCCTTTACCGGCGAAAAAGTACCCATTTGGATTGCTAATTTTGTACTCTTTAGCTATGGCACAGGTGCAGTCATGGCAGTACCTGCTCATGATTTACGTGATTGGGATTTCGCCAAAAAATACCAAATTGCCATCACACAAGTGATAGAACCATTGGATGGTGCAAAAATTGACCTCGAACAAGGAGCCTATATTGAAAAAGGTCGATTAATCAATTCTGCTCAATTTACTGGCATGAATTTTGAAGAATCATTTGTAGCCATCAAAACCGAATTAGAAGCCAAAGGCAAAGGTCAGCAAAAAATCAACTACCGCCTACGTGATTGGGGCGTTTCACGACAACGTTACTGGGGCTGCCCTATTCCTATCATTTATTGCGATAGTTGCGGTGTTGTGCCCGTGCCTGATGAAGATTTGCCCGTAACATTGCCCGAAGATGTTGTTTTTGATGAAAAAGGCTCATCGCCCATCAAACAAATGCCAGAATTTTATCAAGTCAAATGCCCCAAATGCGGCAAAGATGCCAAACGTGAAACCGACACTTTTGATACTTTTATGGATTCATCATGGTATTATGCCCGTTTTAGTAATCCGCACAATGAAACACAAATTCTCGATGAAACTGCCAACTATTGGTTGCCCGTTGACCAATATGTCGGCGGCATAGAACACGCAATATTACATCTTTTGTACGCTCGTTTTTACCACAAACTACTGCGTGACTTAGGTTACGTGAACAGTGACGAACCATTTAACAATTTATTAACTCAAGGCATGGTGCTCAAAGATGGAGCCAAAATGTCAAAATCCAAAGGCAATACCGTTGATCCAAAAGAATTAATTGAAAAATATGGAGCCGATACCGTACGATTATTTTCCATGTTTGCTGCACCACCTGAACATTCATTGGAATGGAGTGATGAAGGCGTGGATGGTTCGCACCGATACCTTAAACGCATTTGGCAAAATATAAGCGAATTTGCTGCCCACAAAGGGCAAATAGAAGCCATAAATCACACAAATCTCACAAGCGAACAAAAAGCCATACGCCTCAAAACACACCAAACCATCAAAAAAGTCAGCGAAGACTTTGGCATCAGAAAGGTATTTAATACCGCAATTGCCGCCTGCATGGAACTCACCAACACCTTGGTCAAATTCAAAGATACATCAAATGCAGGCAAAGCTATCAGTAATGAAGCTTGGCAAGCCATCGTCCTGATGCTCTCCCCTATTGTGCCGCATATTACTCAAGAATTGTGGCAAAAATTAGGCAATCAGGGTTTAATAGTAGATGCCAGCTGGGTAAAAGTGGATGAACAAGCCCTCATTTGTGACGAAATCGAACTGATGGTTCAAGTTAATGGTAAATTAAGAGCCAAAATAAGTGTTGCCACCGAAGCAAGTCGTGAGCAAATCGAACAAACAGCACTAACAGATAA
>CAZQMH010000152.1:0-6905 GCA_964594435.1 uncultured Alcanivoracaceae bacterium | reverse complement strand
ATAATATCTGTATTATTCGCATTAATAATTCTTTGGGTCAAAATGATTTGGTTAGTTCTTTTGATAAAGCATTAGATGGCATGTTTGAAACAAAAAACTTGATTATTGATTTACGCAATACCGTTGATGGTGGTGATTCGTATGTTGCTCGTGGCATTATGAGTCGTTTTGTTAGTGAAGATAAACCTTACCAAAAACACTGGTATGTTGATACCGCTGCTCATAATCCCGATGTGGTGAGAACCTGGGTGGAATACATCAGCCCTCGTGCCAAGACTTACACCAAACCCGTGGTTGTTTTGGTCGGTCGTTGGACAGGTAGCATGGGCGAAGGATTAGCCATTGGCTTTGAAGGCATTGGCAGAGCACAAATCGTTGGCACCGAAATGGAACGACTCGCAGGTGAGATGAATGGCTTTGGTTTTAAACACCAAAAATATGGCTTTAGATTGTCAACTGCCAAACTGTTTCATGTTAATGGCACGCCACGTGAAAAATACGTGCCTAAACATTATGTTCAACAAACGCAGTTAGTTAAGGATGAAACATTGGAATTAGGTATTAAAATCTTGAGCAGACAATAAATAATATTTAATCATGACCTATGACTCATGTAATCCCATTCTAAAAATGCTTTAATTGTTTCTTTAATTTTAACATTTATTCCATGCAACAACTCACTAAAGGCACTTATTTTGGTTCGCATTATCAAAAATCGGTATTAGATGGTTTGATTATTACCGATACGCAATACACCCATAAAAAGGTTGATTGGCATCGGCATGAGAACCCCTACTTTACTTATTTACTGCAAGGTAAATTGTATGAAGCCAATAAAAAATACGAGCATTATTTAACCTCAGGTGGTTTATTGTTTCATAATTGGCAAGATTCGCATTACAACACCAAACCCGATGATTTTACCCGCGGTTTTCATGTGGAGTTGGATGCCAATTGGTTCAAGCGACATAATTTACCACTTGATTGCATTGAGGGCAGCCATTTGATTGATAATCCTTTGATGAAATCATGCATGAATAAAATTTTTTTAGAGTCCAAAATCAATGATACGTTTAGTCAATTGAGTATTGACGGCTTATTATTAACGACTTTTAACCACCTTAAGACGAAAGAATACAACACTATAAATAAAGTACCAGCATGGCATAAAAAATTAACCGAACTCATCAATGACACCAATAAAAACTATTCTTTAACCGATTTGAGTATCTTATTGGGCATTCATCCTGTGCATTTATCACGCGAATTTCATCACATATTTGGCATCACTTTTGGGCAGTATATTCGTTTTATTCGTGTCAATAAAGCTTTTGATTTGATGTTGAATAGCAAAATGAATATGACAGAAGTCTGTTATAAATGTGGTTTTTATGACCAAAGCCATTTTATTCGGAATTTTAAGCGGGTTTATAATAAAACACCGAGTAAAATTTTGAAAATATTAAATTAATTCATATTTTTGTAAGGTGGGTTTCACCCACCATGGATGCTTACAGAAACCACGGATTCTACAATGGTGGGTAGAACCCACCTTACAATTTCTTTCTAATCGAACATTAAATAAGAAATGTTAAATTTATACAATGAATCATGACTTAAAGCCATTATAATTGTATAAAACAAACTTGGATATTTTATGAAAAACACAATGATGCTTCTATTACTGACCATTGTCTTGACTGCATGTGTTGAGCAAGACTCAACGCCATTGACATTAAATGAAGGCGAGTTTGTCAATGAACTGCATAAAAATAACGTTGGCAAAATTGCTTTTATGACTGACTGGATTGCTTTTGATGATTTTAAGCAAAAGGATTTTGTCGAACAATTAGCCTTAGATAATAATTCCGATTTTGGCTTTAGAATGTTTTTAGATAAAACCTTGACCTATTACCTCAGTCAATTAGAACCCAATTTATCAACCAGAGAACTATGCAACAACGGTAATTTTCAACTGACTTTCTATGTTGATAACAAGCAAATCTATCAATACAATTTACAAACTGGAGCTGGCTCTTGTGATTATAAAAACTCGGCAATGGTTTATGGCGTTCCTTTGCTCAACAAAAACAATCCTGACCATTGGGGAATATTTCTGTGGTTGAAGTTTATGAAAAAAGGCGGAGGGCAGCAGGCTTTGGCAGGTGATTCTCACCTTTTCAAGATTGAAGTGCGTCCGTATATTGAAAATAAACAATTAAAAGTTGGGGATATTATTGCCCAAGGAGAAGTGAGGGTGAACAAACGCCAACAAAAACTCGATAAAGCACAAGTGGCTATACAAACCATTGCTGCAACAGATAAGTGGAAGTTGTCAAAGAGTAGTTATGATAGAAACTTAATTGAAAAACTGAATACAAAAATTGCTCAAAATTATTTCAAAAAAATCACCAGTATTACCGTCATTAAAGATGGACAATTACTATTGGAAGAATACTTTAATGGTGCCGATAGAGAGACTTTACACGATATGCGTTCTGTGGGCAAAACCATGGCATCAACTATCATGGGAATAGCCATTAATGAGGGTTATATAAAAAATGACAAGCAAACTTTAAAAGAATTTTATGACTTAACCGCGTATCAAAACTATTCAAAAAGCAAAGAACAAGTCACTTTAAAAAGCCTATTAACCATGAGCTCAGGCTTTGAGGGCTCTGACATGAATGCTAATTCTGCTGGAAATGAAGAGAACATGTACCCGACTTCTGATTGGGTTAAATTTGCATTAGACTTACCTATGGACAAAACCAAAACCATCGGCAAAAACTGGGATTATTTTACCGCTGGTGCGGTTGTTTTGGGTGATATTCTCAATAAAAACGTGCCTAATGGTTTAGAGAAGTACGCAGATAAAAAACTACTCAAACCTCTGGGTATCAAACTCTACAAGTGGCAATACACACCAACAAATGTTCCTAATACCGCTGGGGGTTTTCAGATGAACTCATTGGATAATGCTCGATGGGGGCAATTATATCTGGATAATGGACGATTTAATGATCAACAAATCATACCTGAATCTTGGGTACAATCCAGTCTTACAAAATACTTGGCTATTCCCAATCGTGACAATGAATATTATGGCTATTTACTTTGGAATAAAACCTACAGTGTTAATAATCAACAAATTGAAAGCTATTATGCTAGCGGCAATGGCGGTAATAAAATTATGATTTTCAAAGACATCGGTGTGGTTATTGTTATCACGGCAACTGCTTACAACCAAGCTTATGCCCATTTTCAAAGTGATGAAATTATTGAAAAATATATATTGCCTGCTATAATTAACGCTGCAATTTTTTGAGAAACCCTATTAAAATATCTTTAATCGTTTTATTTATACTAACCCACTTTACCGCTGTGGCTCAGGACAGTACTTGCCTTGACAATTATTTGTGGGTCAAAAAGACCTTTGAAGAAAATGATGCTGGTTTTGACTATGCTTTATCTCTAAAAGGCAAAGAATCTTATCAAAAACACAAGCAAGTCTTTCTTAAAAAAATCAAAGCCATAAACAGACCATTAGAATGCACCCAAGCATTATACCAATGGCTGACTTTTTTTAGAAAAGGTCATATCGCTATTCGCACTATCAATCCACAACAAAATACTAAAAGCCAAACAACAGAACCAAGCAAACAAGAACTACAAGCAAAATATAAAGATTGGCAAACACTAAAAACCGATGAAAAAGCATTTAAAAAACACTTAACCAAGAGCAAGAAATTATCACTGTATGAAGGCATCTGGTCATCACCGCCCTACACTATCGGTATTAAAAAAGTAAACAATCAATTATTGGGATTCATCCTTGAGGCAAAAAACAATTATTGGTCACAAGGGCAAATCAAACTAAAAATGAATGAAAATGCTAGCCATGCAACTTTTTATATGCGCGATCATTCTGCCGTTGAAACCGATACAATTGACCTTATAAAAGATAAGTATTTAACCATTGGCAACGTTCACTTAAAAAGAGTATTTCCACTTGTTGATAATGATAAATCAATGGAAAGATACATTAAATTGATGCAAAGCAATCAAGCATTAGTGCAAAAACTGTCAAATGAAACCGTATTATTACGTATTCCTTCTTTTTCTTTTGCAAATAAAAAACAAATAGATAAAGTCATCAAAGACAATAAAAAAATAATCACCTCAAGTAAAAATCTCATCATAGATATTCGCAATAATGGTGGCGGCAGCGACAGCAGTTATGCTGAAATTTTACCTCTTATCTACACCAATCCAATTCGAACTGTTGGCGTAGAATTTTTATCGTCTAAACTTAACAACCAACGAATGTTAGATTTCATCGATAACCCTGATTGGTCTAAAGAAGACAAAACATGGGCAAAAAAAGGTTATGAAAAGTTAAATAAACATTTAGGAGAGTTTGTGGGTTTAAATGAAAACATCATCAGTACCATAACTCTTGATGAATATTACAAATTTCCGCAAAATGTGGCAATTCTTATAAATAAAGGCAATGCCAGTACATCCGAACAATTTTTACTGGCTGCCAAACAATCACGCAAAGTCAAACTATACGGCACCACAACTGTTGGCATGTTAGATGTATCAAATATGAATTTTGTTAAATCGCCCAATGGTGATTTTGAATTAGGCTACAGCTTATCAAAATCACACCGAATCCCTAAAATGGCAATTGATGGTAAAGGCATAATGCCCGATTATTATCTGGATGAAACAATAGCAAAACACCAATGGGTTGAATATGTGCAAAAACTTCTTGAGCTCAGGTAGTCCAAATTACGATCGTGAAATAATTTCCACTGTCCAATAAATTTCTGAGCACACGGTTACTTGGTTAAAGCAAACAAGTCGCATGGTTTTATGATTCTATCATTAAGGTCAAAAGAGATTGAATGAGTTTTTGCCTTCTTTTTCACTATCGAATTTAAATTCATCCAAATACCATTTGAACATCATGTGCCCATGACAATGTGAATGAGTTGTTTGGCATCAACTGTATCGGAGAAATCGCCTTGTTGCTGCCCTGTTTTTATAATGGGCATGAGGTGCTTGTATTTTACTGCCAAGATTTTCATGAAACCCATTTTGCTTAGCTCGTCTTAATTCGCCAAATGATAAGCAATAAAATCAGTCCGATACAAAAAAGCATAACCTGCAATAAAATCCTACCATGCAATACTGTAATTGATAGTGCAAATGTTATAAATATAAGCCATGTGGCTTTTTTCTTGGATTGCTGAGACATGGTTTTATGCTTTTCCCAGCGTTGCAAGTCCTTACCAAAATATTTGTTATTCAATAACATTTGGTGAAACCGTGGCGAAGATTTCGAGAAAATCCACAAAGCTACAATCAAAAATACTGTCGTTGGCATCACTGGTAAAAATGCACCAATGACACCCAAGGCAACAAAAAACCACCCCAAGACTACCATTAATTTTTGTTTAATGCCTGTATTCATAAGATTATTATCCATAGTTTGCTAATTTTATATAGACTTATGATTGAAATAGACGAAATATCTCTCTACCCAATTTCCAATACTGTTTGAGCATTGCAATTTAACATTCAAAAGTGTATGATGGGCGACCAATTTCAAATGAAAGGAGAAAATAATGATAACAAAAAAAGAAATTGTTTCAAACTGGTTGCCTCGTTATACAGGAACCGAACTAAAAGATTTTGGTAAATATATTTTATTAACCAATTTTTCAGATTATGTCCACCGTTTCTGCAAACAAACAGGTGCCAAAATCAAAGGCAAAAATCGCCCTATGAGCAATGCCACTCACGATGGCGTGAGCATTATCAATTTCGGCATGGGTTCAGCCAATGCGGCAACAATTATGGATTTACTCAGTTCCATTAAACCTAAAGCGGTCTTATTTCTTGGAAAGTGTGGCGGATTAAAGAAAAAAAACCAAATCGGTGATTTAATTTTACCTCTAGCGGGCATTCGCGGTGAAGGAACATCCAATGATTATTTACCGATTGAAGTGCCTGCACTGCCCTCTTTTAAGCTGCAAAAAGCTGTTTCAGCGACCATAACACATTTTAATTTAGATTATTGGACAGGTACGGTATTCACAACCAATCGCCGGGTTTGGGAACACGATAAAAAATTTAAAAAATACCTCAGAACTTGTCGTGCGATGGCAATAGACATGGAAACAGCGACCATATTTTCAACAGGTTTCGTCAATGAAATCCCTGTTGGAGCATTGCTCTTGGTAACTGACCAACCGATGATACCCGAAGGCGTTAAAACCGAAAAAAGTGACAGCGACGTGACGGCAAATTATGTCGATAATCACATTAAAATAGGCATAGAAGCCCTCAAGGAAATCAAAAACAATGGTGAATCAATGCGTCATCTGCGTTTTGGCGGTTGGAGCTAAGTATGTTCATCACTAGTTGCCAGTATTTCACGAAGAATACTGGTGGCATAACTGCCTGATGTGAGTTCAAAGCTGAGAGAAAGATTAGTCTCCTGCCACTTGTGTGTCAGATTTTTTGCGACAATTCGCAAACTTCTTCTTTCTTGAGTTAGGCGGTATTTTTTAAAACCCATTGCATACTGCGGAAATTGTTCGGCAATAGCGTTTTCTAATTTGGCACAATCAAATTCAGCTTGGCAAGCATTTTCTCCCCACATGGCTGCGGTAATATGAATATCAAATTCTTTGAGCCGACGGCATAATTCGGATTCGGTGGCGTTGGCATGTGGAAACCACGACTTGCTGTTGTTGAGTTGTAAAATATCGCCTTTCATTACTTGATTGAAAAGCCCTTGGTTTATTCTTTTGGCAACTATTAAATTGAAAATATGGCTGCGTGCGGTCGATATTAATAAACTTTTGAGGTTGCGGGTCTTGACTTTATAA
>CAZQMH010000151.1:0-6924 GCA_964594435.1 uncultured Alcanivoracaceae bacterium | reverse complement strand
TTGTGCTATTTCCCGCTTTTTCTCGGCAAATAGCGGTGCTATTCTTCTCAAAAAATCGAAAAATAGCCCTAAACCCATCTTTCCTTCACTACGATTCTTATTCTCGGACAAGCTCCTAGCCATGACACTTTTGGTGTTTGTTTTAAACGCCAGTGCCAGGCGCCCGAAGGAACCAACCATACAGCAACGATTGGCGAGTTTAGAGCAAAAATTTCAACAACAAACAAGCAGTAGCAACAATATATCTGATTTTGTCATGCAAATTGAAGCCTTGCAGCAACAAATTGCAAGGCTTGAGGGTGTAATTGAAGAGCAAAATCACCAAATTAAAGCCCTAAAAGAAAAACAAAAATTATGGTATATTGACACCGATTCTCGACTCAGTGCATTGGAGTCAGGCACACAAAGCACACAGGCAACAAATGATTTAAGTGGTTCACAAAACAGTCATGAAACAAGTCCTGACAGCAATGATAACACCGCTACAAACAACAGCAACACAAATCCGCCACTAAATAACAGCACAAATAATAGCACAAATGGACAAAATTTACAAAGTGATTACGATGTGGCTTTTGCTCATTTGCGGGCAGGACGTTATTTGGAATCTGCTCGTGGTTTTGAAGCTTTTATCCACAACCATCCACAAAATGAATTAACGGACAATGCCTATTATTGGCTTGGCGAATCGTATTATGTCAAACGGCAATACCCACAGGCTTTAGCCGCTTTTCAGTCATTAACTAGCAAATTCCCAGCAAGTGAAAAGGTGGCAGATTCTTGGCTTAAAATTGGTTATTGTTACTTTGAATTGGACGACATGGACAAAGCCGAGACAACTTTAGAGGATGTCATTCGCAAATACCCAAATACCAGTATTGCTCGTTTAGCAAAAACTCGAATTCGACAAATTCAACGCGATCATTAATAATCTTTTGAACATGCAACAAAATCGTTTAAAAATTACCGAGATTTTCTACTCTTTACAAGGTGAATCGACCAATGTCGGTTTGCCGACGGTATTTGTGCGATTAACTGGCTGCCCTTTGCGATGCACTTGGTGCGATACCGAGTATGCTTTTGCTGGCGGCGATTGGTTTGAAATAGATGAAATAATTACTGAAATCAAAAAGTATTCAACGCCTTACGTCTGTGTTACTGGCGGTGAACCATTGGCACAAAAACGCTGTTTTGTACTGTTAGACAAGCTCATCGAACATGGCTTTAATGTTTCGCTTGAGACCTCAGGGGCACTTTCAGTTGCCAGTGTTAATGACAAGGTCGTCACAATAATGGACTTAAAAGCCCCAGCATCGGGCGAAGAAAACAAAAATCTCTATGAAAACATTAATTACCTCGATAGCAAAGACCAAATAAAATTTGTCTTGCAAGACAGAACGGATTATCATTGGTGTCAAAAAATTATTCAACGCTACAATCTTGTGGATAAATGCGAGCTATTGCTCTCGCCTGTAGCCGACAAACTCAATGCCAGTGACTTAGCTCAATGGATTTTGGATGACAACATGCACGTTCGATTTCAATTGCAATTACACAAAATTTTATGGGCAGATGCTCAAGGTCGATAAATAAATCAATGAAAAAAAAGAAATGTATTGTGCTCTTATCAGGTGGTTTAGATTCGACCACTTGTTTGGCTGTTGCCAAAGCTCAAGGTTATGACTGCTTTTCTATGGCCGTTAATTATGGGCAACGCCATAAGTCAGAATTGCTCGCCTCCAAACGCATCGCGGATTATTTTTCGGTTGCACACAAAGAGATAAAAATTGACTTGCGTAGCATTGGCGGTTCTGCTTTGACCGCTGATATTGATGTGCCAGAGCATGAAAAAGTGACACAAAATAGCATCCCAATTACCTATGTTCCAGCACGCAATACCATCTTTTTAAGTATGGCATTAGGATTTGCCGAAACCATAGGTGCAAATGATATGTATATTGGTGTTAATGCGGTTGATTATTCTGGTTACCCTGATTGTCGTGCGGAGTTTATTCAAAGCTTCCAAGACATGGCAAATTTAGCCACCAAGGCTCAAGTCGAAGGGCAAAAATTTAGCATTCACACGCCCTTAATTGATTTAAGCAAAGCCGAAATCATCAAACTGGGGCATAAACATGGTGTTGATTATAGTTTGACTGTCTCCTGTTACAATGCCGATGCCAATGGCAGAGCTTGTGGCAGTTGTGACTCCTGTTATTATCGCCAACAAGGTTTTGAGCAAGCGGGAATTACCGACCCAACCCATTACCAATGATACACATTGCAAAACTCTACATTTATCCAGTTAAATCGCTGGCAGGAATAGAGGTAAAACATGCCAAATTAACCCAATTTGGCTTAGAGAATGACCGCCGTTATGTGATAGTCGATGAGAACCATAATTTTTTAACTCAGCGAACCGTGCCCAAAATGGCAACCATTAAAACAACGTTGCACGGTAATCAAATAACCTTAAGCCACCACAATTCTACAGTAAAAATACCCACCACAAAATACAGCGAAGAAAATAAAACAATTACACTATGGAAAGACCACGTTCAGGCACAGCATGTCAGTACAACAGTCGATAAATGGTTGTCAAATTACTTAAATAAAAGTTGCAAATTGTACTACATGCCAGTGACAACACAGCGGCAAGTCGATACTGATTTTGCAGCAATTGGACAATGCGTTAGTTTTGCCGATGCCTTTCCTTTGCTTCTGACCTCAATTGCCAGCCATGAAGCGCTGAATAAACGCATGGGAGAGACAATTGCCATCGAAAGATTTCGACCCAATATGGTTATCTCTGGCACCACACCATTTGCCGAAGACGAATTAACCACCTTCAAAATCAACGCACTGACCTTTCATGCGGTCAAAAAATGCTCACGCTGTATTGTGCCAAGCATCAACCCTCAAAATGGCTCAATAGACAAAAAGAATATTCTAGTTGAACTCAACAAATTCAGGAAAATCAATGGCAAAATCATGTTTGGACAAAACCTGATTTTTGATGATTTATGCGATAAGAATAAAAATATATTGAGTTGCGGCGATAGCTTAAATGCATAACTATGTTCTATCATTGTGATTTTTATATCGGGATTTGGGCAATAGGAAACCTTAGCCCTCAGGGCATTGGATGATGAGTTTTTGGTAGTAGGCCTCATCAAAATCTTTGATGTAAGCTCGGGCTTCTTCATCTTTGCAGTTGTAGTCGGTCAGGATTTTTTTGAAATTAATGGCGGCACTGTCGTATTGTCCAATTTTTATAAAGCGATTGGCAGCTTTTCTAAATTTGGCAACTTCTACTTTTTGGGCAGGTGTTAAATCAACATTATTAATGACTATTGTTTCTTTGTTTATGTATTTGTAAGCAGTATAAGCACCGCCAGCTATAATGATGATGGAAAGCAGCATAATAATATATTTGCTGGACTTTGATTTAACAGTAATGGGCACAAAACCTTGAGTGGTGTGGGAGTTGTTTCGTTCCAGTCGCCGAATCCATTTATCTAAAATTATAGTTAATTGGTCTGCTGATTGAAATCTGTCATCGGGTGATTTTGCCAATAATTTATCCAAAATCGGCTGCAATGCCGCTTTGTCCTCAGGCAAGGGCGGTGGTGGTTCGTGTACATGGGCATAACTTATGGCAAAGGTATCTTCGCCTTCAAATAATTTTTTGCCTATTAACATTTCATACATGACCACACCCAGTGCATACAAATCTGAGCGTTCGTCTATTTCTTTGCCCAAAGCTCGTTCAGGACTCATGTAATGTGGTGTGCCAACTACGGCTCCGATACGGGTAAACTCACTGACTTTACCTTGGGCTTTGGCAATGCCAAAATCCAGCAATACGGCTCGTCCCTCTTCATTAAACATGATGTTTTCTGGTTTTATGTCACGATGCAAGGTTTTGCGTTTGTGCGAATGAGCTAAGGCGGAGCTCATTTCTTTCATGATTTTTAAGGTTTCGAGTTCATCCAAAGTTCCAGATGAAAGTTTTTGTTTTAAATCACCGCCTGGTAAAATTTCCATTGCCAGATAGTAGTTTTTATCCACCACGCCACAAGCAAAAACCGTAACAATATTGGGGTGATTGAATTGGGCAACGGTGTCGCCTTCTTGTTTTAAATCTTCGAGAATTTTGGCGTCGTTGCCACTTGGGGAAACTATTTTTATGGCGACTTGGCGTTTGGGCTGTAGTTGTTCAGCCAAATAAACCTTTGCCATTCCGCCTTGACCTATTTCTTTGATGATTTTAAAATTGGGTATTTTTAGAAATTCTACTGACACTGTTATTCATTTAAAAATTGAATCAGTATTCTAACCCGATTTTATTATTTTTGGATACTTTTTCATTCAATCGCTTAAATTAATTAAAAAATCATGAAAAAATAAAATCACGTGTTAGAATAAATTTTTTCTATTGATGATAATTAATCTATGTTCAATTATTTTGATAACCGCAAGGAAAACATGCGTAAAGTCGATACCGCGTGGTTACGAATGGAGTCGCCATCAAATTTAATGATGATTACGGGTTTGATGTTTTTGGATAAGTTGCCTGATTATGCCTTGTTTTTAGAAATGGTCGAAAAGAATTTTCTAAGCTTTAGAAGGTTTCGCCAAAAAGCGGTGGTAACAACTGCTGGAACCTATTGGCAAGATGATGAATTTTTTGATATTAAAGGTCATGTTCGCCGTGTTGCCCTTCCAGGAATTGCTGATTATGCCGAATTGCAGGATTTTGTCAGTGATTTGGCGTCCACCCCTTTGGATAAAGCCAAGCCTTTGTGGCAGTTTCATATCGTTGAAAATTACGATAAAGGTCCTGTTTTGGTGCTGCGAATTCACCATTGTTATGCCGATGGCATCGCCTTAATCCAAGTGTTACTTTCGATGACCAGTGCCTCTCGTGAAATCAGTCTCAATTTAACACCTGATAGCGACAATAAAGAATACCATCGCAAACTGGGCATGTTGAAAAAAGTGATCAATCCTGCTAAGAAGCAATTCAATAATTCACTAAAAATAGCCAATCAAATTAAAGATATTGGTATCGAAGCGCTGAAAAATCCAAGTTTAATAGAAAAAGGCTTGGGCGAAGTCACAGAAATTGCCACCGAATTATTTAACGCGCTTACCTTGAGCGATGATCCGCCCAGTGTTTTTAAATCGCAATTAAGTGTTCGTAAAAATGTTGCTTGGGCTCCGTCTTTAGAGTTGGATTCGGTTAAGGCAGTGGCTTATGCCACAGGCACGACAGTTAATGATGTGCTTATCTCAAATTTGGCTGGAGCATTGCGTGAGTATATGTTGAAAATTGGTGAAGATCCCAATGATTTAACCATTCGAGCCACGGTACCTGTCAATTTACGCCCCTTGGAACACGCAAAGAACTTAGGCAATCATTTTGGTTTGGTTTTTTTGAAATTGCCAATATTTGAAGAAAACCCCTTGCGACGTCTCGCCTATGTACATGAAGAAATGAACGAACTGAAAAAATCCAAACAAGCTATTGTTTCTTTTGGCTTGCTCAGTGCGATTGGCATGGCACCTGCCAAGGTACAAAATTTATTGCTCGACCAATTTTCTAAAAAAGCCACCACCGTACTGACCAATGTTCCAGGTCCGCAAGTACCGCTTTACATCACGGGTACACGGGTACGCAAAATCATGTTTTGGGTTCCACAAAACGGAACCATAGGCATGGGTATCAGTATTTTATCCTACAATGGCAAGGTCGAATTCGGATTAATTGTGGATAAAAATCTGGTATCCGACCCTGAAAATGTTATCAAAGAATTTCCATCACAGTTTGATAATCTACTGAACTGCATGATGATGCACCCATGGGATGGCGAAATTCATGCTGAAATTCTCGATTAAAATTTTTTAAAAAGGAATGTCATCATCAAAATCATCAAAGCTCGGTTGGTTGCTCGCTGGGGCTTGTTGGTTTTGGGCTGGTTGCTGGGCTTGTTGGTTAAAGTTGCCTTGAGTAACATTGCTGCTAGCTTGCCCTTGTTGTGGGTTATTCGCTCGTGGGGCAGCTGGTGCTTGCCCGTAGTTACTTTGCCCGCCACCTTGTCCGCTGCCTAACATTTGCATATCATTCACAACAATTTCGGTTGTGTAGCGGTCTTGGTTGTTGGCGTCTTGCCATTTGCGAGTTTGTATTTTGCCTTCAACATAGACTTGCGAGCCTTTTCTTAAATATTCGCCTGCTATTTCTGCCAAACGACCAAAGAAGACCAGGCGATGCCATTCGGTCTTGTCTACTCGCTCGCCTGTATTTTTATCTTTCCAGCTTTCCGCTGTAGCTATTGAAACATTGGCAACAGCACTGCCTGATGTTGTATACCTAACTTCTGGGTCTTGACCAAGGTTGCCGACCAAGATTACTTTATTTACACCTCTTGCCATCTTCTATCTCCTGTTATATTTTACGGTTAATCGATAATTATTGTTTTCAATAATTGCTTAAGGTCTGCGAATTATACCTTATTTTATTTTCTATTGCACATAAAAAAACCCAACCGAAGTTGGGTTTTTTATTTTTACGATTTTACGATTGTTAATCGTTAAATAAGCTTTGTTTTATTCAAAACCATTTTTAAAGATTAAATCAGGTAAAGTTACGGTTAAAGAAACAGGAACTTTTACCAAAGACTCATCTGGATCATCAGAGAATAAACAGACATTAGCGGTGTAAATACCAGCTGATAAGCCAGTGGCATCAAAACTAACGGTTACTTGATCCATATTGCCTGCATTTGTGGCACCACTGGTTGCAGATAAACTCATCCAAGTGATGTTCTCAGGAACAGCACAGAGCTCAACATCTGCAGCAATAGCAAATGAGTCCATTTCAGCCCCGTCGGTTCCTGCACTTACAGAACCAACGACGGT
>CAZQMH010000150.1:0-6997 GCA_964594435.1 uncultured Alcanivoracaceae bacterium | reverse complement strand
AGCTTATTCTGCCTGTTGGCAACAAACCGCCTGCAAAAACAGAAGTTGTGCCACAAATCGAGGAAAAAGATTTATCTAAAACACTGTTAATTATTGATGATGATGAGGATATTTTAGAATTAATTGCTATGATTTTAGCCGACAGTCATTTAAACATACAAACAGCATTGGACTTTGAGGTTGCCCAAACGATTTTAGCAAAGCACAAGGTGCATATCATCCTCACTGATTATAACCTTGGAGCGGTTAAAGCTTCGGATTTTATTGCCGAACTAAAGGCAGAACATAATATTCCCGTACTGCTTATGTCCGCTATTCCAACCACAAACCTCATAAAAAAATACAAAAAACAAGGATTTGATGACGTCATTATTAAACCACTAGATAGCAAAAATTTACTGACCAACATCTATAAAAACTTAAACAATTTCGAGTAAATCATGAAAATATACAGCTTATCAAAACAACTCAAGAGCCTCAATGCGAAACTTGCCAAGCATATCGAGGTCATCACCATGGACGAACTTCTGCATCGAGTCGACAAAAAACAACCGATAAATGTTTTATTTGAAGAACGACACATACTTGAGGTGTTAAAAATTGCCAGTATCCGCGAATTTCAAGAAACACGATTTATTTGTGTTGGAAAAAACATGAGTTCAGAAGACAGGCTCATCTTGTTAAACACCAATATTGAATACATCACGCCAGCTAAATACCGTGAAACCAATGAATATTTTTTCAATGCAGATTGCGATAGGAAATTATTGAAAGTCTTATTCGTTGACGATGACGAAGACCAAGCCCTTATCATTGAAAGTATTCTAAACAAGGCTAATATGGCGGTCAAAACCATCACAAAGGGCGAAGAAGTGCTGGAAACATTGGATTATTTTGAACCCGATTTGATTTTGATGGATTTGTATCTCGATGGCATAACGGGTGACAAACTGGTCATGATAATACGCAAAGAACCCAAATACCGATTGTTACCCATTGTTTTTCTGACATCTGACACAACCATAGAATCGCGTATGCGTGTTCTCAATGCAGGTGCAGATGATTTAATCACCAAACCTATCAATTCTGAATTGTTGGTATCGGTGCTGAAAAACAGAATGTTGCGAAATTGTATCGCCGATATTCAACCACACAACAAGGCACAAGCAACAGATCTCAATGCGAGCAATCAAACTATTTCTCATGTCGAGCCAACGCCTGAAGTTGTGCACCAAGTCGAAGCGGCGGAGGAAGATTTAGAAAGCTTTTTGCAAAGCAATACAGACAACAATGAAGCGGCAATTATCTGGCTTAAAATAAGTAACAAACATGAATTGCAAAGCAAAATAGGGTTTTATGGTTTTAATTCTTTAGCCGATAAGATGTTTGCCAGTTTGCCAAACCTAGAAAGTGATTTCGAGCTTAAAATGAGGCTAGCTGATGGTATTTTTGCCTTGGCATCAAAAACTATCGGGCACGAAGGTGCGACAAAGTGGACGCAAGCATTACAGAAATGGCTGGCAAAAAATCATTTTTCACTCAAAGGAAAAGACTACTTCTTTAAAGCGAATGCCATCATTTTATCATCCATTCCAGAAAAAAGTGACAAAGAACTGTTATTGGAAAGTGCCGAAAATTTATTAATCGAGCCAGTTGATGATGCCATCTTGACCTATATTGGGCAAGGCGTGGAAGAAAAACAATTTAACAGCATAAAAAATCAAATTGAAGATGCTATAAAAACCAGAAATTTCCAATGGAATTACCAAACCATCATCTCAACCGCAGATGAAAACCAAGAAATTTACCAATTAATGCTTAAAATCAACACCAAATCAGGCAAAGAACTCATAAGCAAAGATTATTTAGATACGGCTATCAAAACAGGATTGATTAAGGTGTTGGATAGGTTCACTCTTGAACATGCCATTCGAATTATTCGTGACGGTGAACAAAAAGGCGTACAATCTCGTGTTTTGCTTAACCAAGTATTAGCCGATTATGCCTCTGACAATATTAGGCAACAAAAATTAGATATTGTCGCCCGCTTAAATCTACCTAAAGACAGCATGATATTTCAATTTACCCACCAAGATGCTCTAGAACACAAAAGTGTTTTGCGTGACGTGGGCCGTGCCCTCAGTCAAGCCAATATTATCTCTTGTTTGTCTAATTTTGATTGCACCCCAACAGCATGGAACACCGCACGCAAGATGAACGTGAAATGGATTAGAATACGATTATTTGATAAAGACGACCCAATATTATCACCAGAAAACCCAAATAATTTAGCCAAAATAGTCCGCAAGGCTCATGTTCTTGGCTATAAAGTGATGGTTTCAAAAGTCGTTAATGCTGCATTAGCCGCTGATTTGTGGAAACTGAAAGTTGATTTTTTACAAGGTAACTTTATTCAAGAACCCGTACAACAAATTTAATCCCAAATGGGTAAATCATCAATTCAATAATTTTTCTGCCAGTTTTTTGCTTTTATTGGCTTCTTTGGTTATCCATTTTTTAAACTCTTGCACTTTAGGGTCGTTTTCTGTGCCTTTGGGGCAAACAAAATAATACGCGTAGTCACTGGGAATGCTTATGTGAAATGGTGCATACAGAATTTTTCTTTTTAAATCATCAATAACCAAAGGTGTGCGACCCAAGGCAAAGCCTTTGCCGCTCTCGATGGATTCAAGCATCATGACGGTATGACTGAAGCGTGTGCCTTTAATCGGTTCGTTAACTTTCACTTCAGCTTTCTTAAACCACATGTCCCAATCTTCAGGTGAAAAATCATCATGAACTAATGTCTGATGCAATAATAGTTCTGGTTGTGGGTTTTCTGCCAAGGCTTTATAAGTACTGCGTCCACAAATCGGGAAAACGCGTTCTTCAAACAACAATTCACAATACACATCCGCCCAATCACCGCGACCGTAGCGTATGGCAATATCAATATCTTCTTTTTTAAAATCTGCCAACCATTCAAAAGCAGAAATACTGACCTCGATGTCTGGGAATTTATCTTGGAACATCCAAATGCGTTTAGCCATCCACTTGGTTGCAAAAGAGGGCAGCAGCGATATGTTTAACATGCCTTTGGAATTACGGTTGCTTAATTGACGTGTTGCTTTTTCTAAATTTTCTAATGATTCCGTGATAGACAATAAATAGACTTGTCCTTCGGTGGTTAATTGTAAAGCACGATTAAAGCGTTTAAATAATTTTACGCCAATCATTTCTTCTAGCGATTTTATTTGGTGACTAATCGCAGCTTGGGTAACAAATAATTCTTGCGACGCCTTGGTAAAACTCATTAAACGAGCCGATGCCTCAAAAGCCTTCAGGGCTTTAAGTGCTGGTATGTTTTTGTATTTACTCATGTTATTTTTACCCAAATATTGGTAAAATTTGGGTTTATCATTAGTGTTCGGATAAATATACCTTATCCGACAGATAAAAACAATTCGTTTGTAAATATTTTTATTTTTCTTATAATGAGCTTGTTTTTAGGTAATTTGAAACTTTATTTAGTTTTTACTGTCTAAATTTTCACATTACACGAAGTAATGTAAATTTTTTTCATTATTTTCCCGTCAAGTTTATCTTGGCAATTTGTGGTAAAACACAGGTTATGTTGATTTAGGTTTTCCTCCCTCTTCCTAAATCTTTCTTTTAGAAACATAACACAAGCATTTAAGCCTTCTTTTTTAAGAAGGCTTTTTTTTGCCTTAAAAAACCAACAAAAATCAATAAAAGCAATGAATTAGCACAAGAATGTTAAAAAATGTGACGGCAACAACAGTTTTGTAACACATTTTTAATTAAAGTAAACTCAATCTTAACAGTAAATAAATCATGCAAATACTAAAGGGACAACTAAAGGACTTAAAAATACTTGATTTTGACTCCACAGAAAGTTCTAAAAAATTTATATTTTCGCTAAATAACAAAATAGTCGAACTAAATACCGACAAAAACATTTGTGCAAAAGATGGTGATAATATCATTGTTGCGGGTCTTGCAGAGAGCGGAAATACATTTAAAGCTTTTTCACTCAAGAAAATTTCTTAAGCAGAACCTTTCAATGCTATAATTCCAAAAAAATATTATTGGAATTTATGAAAAAACTGAACCAACTCAAAGTCCGATTCCTCGGAGCTGGCAATATGGCGACCAGTTTAATTGGCGGCTTGATTAATCGTGGTTTTTTACCTTCCCAAATCACAGCCAGCGATCCAGGCGGTCACCAAAGACAAATAGTTACAGAAAAATTCGGCGTTCAGACTTTTGATGACAATAATGCACATTTTGGTGTGCCAGATGTGGTTATTCTTGCGGTTAAACCCCAAATCATGAAAAAAGTTGCCTGTGATATCGCGGCAAGTATCGTTGAAACTGGTGCTTTGGTTATATCAATTGCTGCGGGTATTAAAATCGAACACCTGCAACAATGGATTGCCAAAGATGCCGCAATTGTCCGCACCATGCCCAACACTCCTGCACTGATTGGCGAAGGTGCAACTGGCATGTTTGCCAATAAATATGTCACCGATAGGCAAAAACACCTGACCGAAGGCATCATGGATTCGGTTGGCATTTCGCATTGGGTTGATGAAGAATTTAAAATTGATGTGGTAACAGCCTTGTCTGGCAGCGGCCCGGCTTATTTCTTTTTATTTATGGAATACATGCAAAAAACTGCCATTGAGCTGGGTTTAAAGCCCGAAGTTGCAGCCAAACTAACCGAACAAACCGCATTAGGTTCGGCAATATTAGCCCAACGTAGCCATGATGATATAACGCTTTTACGTGAAAAAGTCACTTCTCCAAATGGCACAACCGAGGCGGCATTAAACTCTTTTATGCAGGATAATTTAGAAAAAACCATCAAACATGCCCTTAAAGCCGCCAATGAGCGTTCCGTTCAGCTCTCCAAAGAATTCTCATGAGCACCATACATTTAGCTATTTATGATAAAAAAAATGCAGGAATTGTCAGTGCGGCTTTGCATTTGCAGGCCGATAGAGTTATTTTGTTGCACCGTAAAGAACATGATATTGAAGGCATAAAATCTGTACTCAACTCACGAGGGATAAAATGCACGAGTCAAATGGTTTCCTTTGACCCAAAGCAAATTCGTACCATTTTGCATCATATTTTTAAGGAAAATAAAAATCATAATTTCATTCTTAATGCTTCCTCGGGATACCGCATGATGGTTTTGGTGAGCTTGGAATATTTTACCTCGAAAAACTTGCCTGCCTTTGTGGTTGATAAATTCACCAACCAATTGCACTGGTTGCATCCGAGTGAGAACCCTAGCCAAGAAGTAAAAACAGTCTTAAAAATTAGTGAATACATTAAACTAACCGCCTCACAGGTTTTAAGCAAAGGACAAAGCACACAGGAACCCAAAAGCAGACGAGCTTTGACCCATTGGCTGATTGAAAATATCGACCAATTTGGTTCCTCGTTGGCAGCGATGAATCATATTGCCATGCGAGCCGATACAACTTTACGCTATCGCATGGATAGAAAATACAAGAAAAAACCCTTTTTACAGGAAATACTGAACCGTTTTGAACAAGCCGATATTCTACACATCGAAAACTATACTGTAATATTTAAGGATGAGGACAATCGTTTTTATGCCAATGGTGGTTGGTTAGAGAATCATGTTTTCAGCCTTTTGTACAGCATGAAAAATACCCGCAAAAACATCAGTGATTTGGCAAAAGGCATGGAAATTGTACGAGCCAAAGGCACGGTAAAAAATGAAATAGATGTCATTTGCATGGCGAATAATCGTTTGCATCTGATTGAGTGCAAGACCCGAAAATTCACCAACCGTAACGATGCCAATACGCCAGGTAGTGCGGCAATCTATCGGCTTGACACCTTAAAAGAAAGTTTTGGAGGCAATTCAGGCAAGGCGATGCTGGTCAGTTACCAGAAACTCAGTCGTTACACCGAGCAACGTGCCAAAGATTTAGGCATTTACTGCTGTTCCCACAAGCAACTCAAACAGCTACAAGAACATTTGTATAAATTTATAGACGCAACCGACTAGGCTATTTGCCGAGAAAGAGCGGGAAATAGCACAAATCCAGCTTTTCTGTAATAGATTACCTATTCTCGGACAAGCTCCTATGAGCTGAGTCATTCATTAGCTTTGTTCAAATAGGGCGTCAATTATTGGGCAATCATCAATGCTGTAGTTTTCGCCTTTGCATTTTAGCACCATGCTGTTGAGTGCGGCTTGTAAGTTTTTTAATTGATTGATTTTCTCTTGCACAATACGAGATTGTGCCATAGCCAATGCTTTGACTTCACCACAAAAATGATTGGGTTCGTCTATAAAACGTAAAAGTTCACGCACTTGGTTTATATTGAAGCCTAAATGGCGGCATTGTCTGATGAAATTGAGTCGTTTTATGTCATGGATGTTATAAATTCTGTGCCCACCTTCGGTGCGTGGAGGTTTGGGCATGAGGTTGATTTTTTCATAATAATGAATGGTTTCGACCTTGCAATCAGTCGTTTTTGCCACTTCTCCAATAAAAAAGCTGTTTTTTTGCATAATTTTGTTGAAACTGTAGTTACTAGAGGTCTTATACTAACGCTCATTGAAAAACTAATCAAATCCTTATGCCAAATATTGAACTCAATTCAGAATTAACGTGCCCTTTTTGCCAGCACCGTGAAGTTCTTACCATGCCAACAGATGCTTGTCAGTGGTTTTATGAATGCCCAGGTTGTCATGAATTATTGCAACCAAAAAAAGGCGATTGCTGTGTTTTCTGTTCTTATGCAACCGTGCCGTGCCCGCCCATTCAGGCAGGCGATGATTGTTGTAAAAAGGAGAGTTGTTGTGGATAAGTCGTGGTTGAGGTGGTTGACCTTGTTTACCACGAGTAGCACCTTGTTGTGTTGTGCCTTGCCAATTTTATTGGTATCTTTGGGCTTAGGTTCGGTTGTTGACAGTATGAATTATAAT
>CAZQMH010000149.1:1532-6999 GCA_964594435.1 uncultured Alcanivoracaceae bacterium | reverse complement strand
TATTAGAAAAATAAAAAAACTTATCGAGCTATTAGAAGGCTCATCATTAACAGAACTGGAAATTGTCGAAGGCAAAGAATCGGTCAAGTTGTCACGTCATATTCAACAAAATCCAGTTGCTGCACCCGCAGCAGTGATGCAAGTGGCTCAGCCACCAGTTGCACAGCCTACAGTGGCGATAGAAAATACCGAAAAAGCCACAGCTGTTGCAAGCGAAGATGGCAATATTCAACGCAGCCCAATGGTGGGAACTTTTTATACCGCTTCAACACCAGAGGCAGAACCTTTTGTCAAGGTCGGGCAAAAAGTTAAAGTGGGTGATACGCTTTGCATTGTTGAGGCGATGAAAATGTTTAATCAAATCGAATCTGAGTACGAAGGAACGGTCACCAAAGTGTTGGTCGAAAATGGTCAACCCATAGAGTTTGATGAACCCTTGTATGTCATAAGTTAAGGTAAGAATATGTTTTCAAAAGTTGTTATCGCCAATCGAGGCGAAATTGCGTTGCGTATACTTCGTGCTTGCCATACCATGGGAATCAAAACAGTAGCCGTACATTCCACCGCAGATAGAAGCCAAAAACATGTTGGTATGGCAGATGAATCGGTCTGTATTGGTCCACCACCTTCATTAGAAAGTTATCTTGATATTCCCAAAATTATTGCCGCAGCAGAAGTTACAGATGCCGAAGCCATACATCCAGGCTATGGTTTTTTGGCTGAAAATGCTGATTTTGCCGAACGTGTTGAAAATTCAGGCTTTACCTTTATTGGACCACGAGCCGATACCATTCGACTGATGGGCGATAAAGTAGCCGCCATTGAAGCGATGCAAGCCTCAGGCGTGCCATGTGTGCCAGGTTCAGGCGGGCCACTGGATGACGATGCGGAAAAAAATCTCAAAATCGCCAATAAAATAGGCTACCCAATCATTATAAAAGCAGCCGCAGGTGGTGGTGGACGAGGTATGCGAGTGGTGCACACCGATGCCGCCTTAAATAACGCCATCAAAATGACCCAAACCGAAGCCGCCGCCGCATTTGGCGATGGCACGGTTTATATGGAAAAATACCTACAAAATCCACGTCACATCGAAGTGCAGGTGTTGTCAGATAAGCACGGTAATGCCATCCACTTAGGAGAGCGTGATTGTTCCATGCAACGCCGTCACCAAAAAGTAGTAGAAGAAGCCCCAGCTGTTGGTATTACTCCCGAGCAACGCCTGAAAATTGGAGCGGTCTGTGTCGATGCCTGTAAACGTATCAAATACGAAGGAGCGGGCACTTTTGAGTTTTTGTACGACGATGGTGAATTTTATTGTATCGAAAGGAGTACCCGGATTCAGGTCGAACATCCCGTGACAGAAGCCATAACAGGCGTGGACTTAATCAAACAGCAATTGCTAATTGCCGCAGGTGAACCCTTAGCCATGACACAACAAGATATAAAGTTTGTTGGTCATGCGATTGAATGCCGCATCAATGCCGAAGATGCCCAAACTTTTATGCCATCACCAGGTTTGATAGAAATTTTCCATGCACCAGGTGGGCCAGGTGTGCGAGTTGATTCCCATGTTTATGATGGTTACCGAGTGCCGCCAAACTATGACTCGATGATTGGCAAGATTATTGTCCGTGGAGAAGACCGAGAAACGACAATAAAACGTATGCGGCTGGCACTGGCTGAAACCGTTGTACAAGGCATCAAAACCAATATACCCTTGCAACAAATGATTATGCAAGACCAAGGATTTATCAACGGCGGCAAAAACATACACTATCTGGAAAAATTATTAGAAAAGGACAAATAAAGGTGGATTACGATTATTTTGAAGTAAAAATACCGTGTAAACGTGATGAAGTCGATGCGATTGAGGAGCATATGTTAGGGATGGGAGCATGTTCTGTTACCTTTCGTGATGCTCAAGATATGGCGATTTTAGAACCCGCACCAGGAGCCATGCCTTTGTGGCATGAACTGGAAATTACCGCCATGTTTGTAAAAGATTATAAGCAAGCAGAAATCACCGCATTAGTCGAAAAAAAATACCCCAAACGCCCAATAAGCTGTGAAAAATTACAAAACCAAGTGTGGGAACGCACGTGGCTCAAACACTTTAAACCGATGCAGTTTGGCAAAAACACGTGGATAATTCCATCCGAATTTGCAGAAGTTGACAAAAATGCCATCAATATTCACCTCGATCCTGGTTTAGCATTTGGCACAGGCACACATGCCACAACTTCGCTCTGTTTGCAATGGATTGATGCTCATGAATTAGCCAATAAAACCCTCATAGATTTCGGCTGTGGCTCAGGTATTTTGGCAATCGCCGCGGTAAAGCATGGAGCAACAAAAGTGTACTGCACCGATATTGATGAACAAGCCATCGAATCAACAATCAACAATGCCAAGCAAAACAACGTCGCCCAAAAGCTAGAAATCATCCACGCATCAGAACTTGAATCCCTGAAAAAGCTTGATGTGGTTTTAGCCAATATTCTGGCAGCTCCACTCATGAGCTTGGTCACAACCTTTGCACAAATGTTAAAAACAAACGGACAATTAATTATGTCAGGGATATTAGCAGAGCAGACAGAAGACATAATTGCCAAATTTAGCCCTGAATTTGTTGACTTTCAGGTGCAAATTGAAGAAGATTGGGCATCGGTTTATTGTCTAAAAAAAGGGTAAAGCTAAATGTATACGCAATGTCGAGGATGCGGAGAAATATTTTCAATCAGTGTGGATGACTTGGTTTCGGCTCAAGCTCAGGTGCGATGCAGCTCCTGTGGAGCGGTGTTTAATTCTTTGGATACATTAAGTGAATACAAGGGACGGGAAAACTCCAACCTTATTCTGCATGAACACGATTCACCGCCACCTTTATTGACGCATGAATTCAAAGCCAGCATTGTCAAAGAAAAAGACCAAAGCCCGTTAAAAATCAACACCCAAACCCTAGAACAAGAGCTGCAAGAAGAACAACCGCACCCAACCAAAGAAACACAAGAAACCTTTGAAGATGCTTCATTATTCAGTGTAAAACCAGATTTTGTTGCCGATGAAAAGCAAAAAACAACAAAAAAGAAACCTGTTTTTGCATGGTTATTAGCCACGATAGCCTTGTTAGCATTATTGGGTTGGCAAGCCAGTGCCGCCTTAAAAAATGGCAGTTTGAAACTACCACAGGGAAAGCTCAAACAACTGGTCTGTGCCAAAATAGCCTGCTTCTCAGGCTCCGACAAACAAAGCATCGAAAAAATAGCCCTCGTATCTCGCACCATTCGACAACATCCAGGTCGAGATAATGCACTCATTATTACCGCAGGCATTATAAACAGCGACAAAATAACCCAAGCTTTTCCCGCTTTGGAAGTAAAAATGTCAAATTTAAACGGCAAAACAATCGCCATGCGTCGTTTTTTACCTTCCGAATATGTCAGCCAAGAAATTTTATCCAATGGTATGCCGCCCAACACCTTAATTCCCGTCACTCTAGAATTACAAAGTCCAGGCAAAAATGCAGTCGCTTTTGAGGTCGGTTTTTCTCCAACTTATGGTCAAAACTAATAAAACTAATGGATAGCAAAAAAATCAATCTCACACAATACAGCCGCAAAGCCGTCAAACAGTTTTTAAAAAAAATGGACAACCACCAAGCCAGCAACCTTCTGACCTTTGTGGTGGATGAAATAGAAAAAGGCATCATTTTAGAAGTTCTAGACTTCACCCAAGGCAACCAAAGCAAAAGTGCCCAGATTTTAGGCATAACCCGCACAACCTTACGCAATAAAATAAAAAAACACCAACTAAATTTATCCTAAAACGCCATTTGCGGTTATAATGCCAGCCCGTTTCCTTCGTAAAAAACTAGAATTATGACGAGCCAAAACCGAGTCACTGTCAGACGGGCACTCATCAGTGTTTCAGACAAATCACATTTAGATAAATTAGCCAAAGGCTTGCACGAGCTTGGGGTTGAAATCCTTTCCACTGGCGGCAGTGCAAAATACCTCGCAGACAAGGGCTGTGAAGTGACCGAAGTTTCCGACTATACTGGGTTTCCAGAGATGATGGACGGACGCATAAAAACCCTGCATCCAAAAGTACATGGAGCTTTGCTTGGTCGAAGTGAAGTTGATGATGAAGTGATGGCACAACATGGCATCGAAGCCATAGATGTCTTAATTGTTAACCTCTATCCGTTTGAAGAGACGATAGCCAAACAAAATGCCACGCTTGAAGATGCCATAGAAAATATTGATATAGGCGGTCCTGCAATGATACGAGCAGCGGCTAAAAATCATGACCGTGTGACAGTCTTAGTTGACCCCAATGATTACCACGAATTTATCGAAGAAATAAAAACCTATAACGGTGTCTCACACGCTAATCGCCACATATTAGCCGCCAAAGCCTTTGCCCATACCGCACGTTATGATGGCATTATTGCCAATTATCTCAGTTCCATACAAGACACGGGTGATAAAGTAGACTTTCCACGCTATTTATCCATGCAATTTCAGCACCGAAGCCACCTACGCTATGGTGAAAATCCGCACCAAAAAGGAGCATTTTATGTCGAGCAACACCCGCAAAGCGGCAGCACAGGTTATACCAAACTGCTACAAGGCAAGGCCTTAAGCTATAATAATATCGCCGATGCTGATGCGGCTTTGGAATGTGTCAAAGAATTTTCCACTAAAACACCCGCCTGTGTCATCGTCAAACACGCCAATCCATGCGGCGTAGCATTAGAAAACAATCTCGAACTCGCCTATCTAAAAGCCTTCGCAACCGACCCAACATCTGCTTTTGGTGGTGTGATTGCACTCAATGGTATGGTCACAGAAAAATTAGCCAATACCATCATCAAAAAACAATTCGTAGAAGTCGTGGTAGCACCCATGTACCAAGCCGCAGCTCTAAAAGTGTTCGCCAGCAAGAAAAATGTCCGAATTTTAGACTGTGGAACTTGGCAAATGCCTGAAAAAGCTTGGAGAATGTACAAAAGAGTCAATGGTGGTTTATTGGTACAAGATGCTGATATTCTGCAATTGGAAGACGAAGATATAACCGTCGTCAGTAAAAAACAACCAACCCAAGAACAATTACGCGACTTAAAATTCGCATGGAAAGTGGCAAAAAGGGTCAAATCTAATGCTATAGTCTATGCCAAAGATTTAATGACCATAGGCGTTGGAGCAGGGCAGATGAGCCGTGTTGTCAGTGCCAGAATTGCCTCAATGAAAGCTCAAGATGCCGAATTAAAGGTCACAGGTTCAGTCATGGCATCAGATGCTTTTTTTCCTTTCCGAGATGGCATAGATGCCGCCGCTGCCAGTGGCATAGCCGCCGTTATTCAGCCAGGAGGTTCCATTCGTGACGAAGAAGTCATCGAAGCCGCCAATGAACACAATATGGTAATGGTTTTTACAGGTATACGTCATTTTAATCACTAAAT
>CAZQMH010000149.1:0-1432 GCA_964594435.1 uncultured Alcanivoracaceae bacterium | reverse complement strand
GGCAATCCAGGCACCCAAGCCGAAGAAAAGGTTGAAAATATCGCGATCAGGGCAGATGAAAGCGACGCGTTGATAGCATTCTGCCTCAGTCATCAAATTGATTTAGTAATTGTCGGCCCAGAACAACCACTTTGTGATGGAATCGTTGATAAAATGCAAGCCCAAGGCATACAATGTTTTGGACCCAGTGCAAAAGCGGCACAATTAGAAGGTTCAAAAGTTTACAGCAAACAATTTTTGCAAAAATACAATATCCCAACCGCCAACTACGCCAGTTTCACCCAAGTCGATGCCGCCTTATCCTATCTTGACCAACAAAGCTATCCACAGGTCATAAAAGCCGATGGTCTAGCCGCAGGCAAAGGCGTGATTATAGCCCAAACAGCACAACAAGCCCAAGAAACAGTAAAAGACATGCTCGCAGGTAATGCCTTTGGAGAAGCTGGTTGCAAAATAGTTATTGAAGACTTTCTCGTTGGCGAAGAAGCTTCGTTTATCGTGCTGGCAGACGGTAAAAACTACCTGCCGATGGCAACATCTCAAGACCACAAAGCTCGTGATAACGGTGATACAGGCCCCAACACAGGTGGCATGGGAGCCTACAGTCCAGCCCCCGTTGTCACTGATAAAATCTACCAAAAAGTTCTTCAAGATATTATAGAACCGACCTTAAAAGGGATGCAAGAAGAAGGAGCTGAATTTGTTGGTTTTTTGTATGCTGGATTAATGATAGACCCAAAAGGCAATGCCAAAGTACTGGAATTCAATGTCCGTTTTGGCGACCCCGAAACCCAGCCCATCATGATGCGATTGCAAAGCAACTTGGATGAACTGTGCTTGGCAGCCATAGCTGGAGAACTGGCAAACAAAGACATAAAATGGAACAAAAAAGCCGCACTAGGCGTAGTATTAGCAGCCAAAGGCTACCCTTTTTCCTATGCCAAAGGCGAAGAAATCAACGGCATAACTACCGCCAATGCTTTAGCAGACACAAAAGTTTTTCATGCAGGGACAAAACAAGAAAACTCCAAAATACTCAGTGCAGGAGGCCGTGTGCTGTGTGTTTGTGCATTAGCCGATACTGTGCAAAAAGCCCAAAAAAACGCCTACCAAGCCGTGGCAAAAATCAGCTGGAAAAGCCAATACTATCGTACAGATATAGGATTCAAAGCACTTGGGGTTTGTCCGAAAATAGAAAACCTATTACAGAAAAGCTGAATTTGTGCTATTTTCCGTTTTTTCTCGGTAAAAGTACTCCTAGAAAGGATTTGAATGATACAAGATACTGTCTTAAAATTCAAGGAATACTATCGAAACACTCAAGGACAGTTATTGTAAAACACTCAAGCAAAACACTCAAGAAAAAACACTCAAGGACAGGCATTGTAAGCTCGTGGAGCTAAAAATTGGGTATCACTCGACCCGTCTTTTA
>CAZQMH010000148.1:0-7079 GCA_964594435.1 uncultured Alcanivoracaceae bacterium | reverse complement strand
TCATTGCCGCGAAGGCGGCAATCTCATAAATAATAATTACAATGGTCGGTAAATAAAGCCCTTCACCATAGAGATTCCTGTCTGTGCAGGAATGACAGTGTGAGTTGTTACAAAATATTAAACAAAAAACCAAACAGCATTTTGTCTAAGGGATCGGAGTTTAAAGAATGCTTCGGTGAGGAGAAATTGTCTTTTCTAACATTTTCTTTATTAAGTTTATATCTTCTTTAAATATTGCATCGATAAATAAATTTTCATGTTTGTAATAAAAGTTTTCTAATGAAAAAGGGCTTTCTCCTCCGTCTCGTGGGTTGCTGTAGCCACCATAAATAATTTTCCCTTGTTGGTTGAAAGTTTTAAGGTATTTGCCTGTTTGACCTTTTTCGTAATGAAAACTAAGCTCTTGCACTTTTGCATAATCAAAAAGTTGAAAGCCATCGGTTATGATATTTTTGTTTTTGTTGGTAATAGTGAGTGAGTTTAGGATGTTGTTTTTTAGAGAATGCCTTGTTTTATGCGATAATTCTGGAACTCTTGGTCCATAAAAGAAAAAATCATGCGGCAATTGTAAATTAACTTTATTACAGGGTTTTTCTTCTCTATGAAAATTACACAGCTCTTGAAAAATTCCAAATTTAGTTACATGGATTATATTTTTATAAAATTTTTCGCCTTTTGAGAGTGTGATTTTCCTTTCCTCGACCTTTTGCGGATTAAAGGCTTTATAAAATTCAATGATTTTTAATGTTCTAGGAGTCATGTTTTCATTTGGTATTTTAATGGCAAGATTATATATTGCAAAAATATTACACAAATTACAACCTAAGGGATAAACATCGTTATTTAGGAAATACGTTAATTTAATCTCTTTTTTTGGTTCGTTATTAACTTTGGTTAGGAGTTTGTCTTCATAAAGTTCATTGTATTGGTGAGTGTTTGCATTCAGTTGTTGCTTCCATTTTTTTATCAATCGACTCATGTTGCACTTCTATTAAATACTAACAACATTATAAGTAAAAACGCTTCAAGTGATAAGAATCTTCTATTGTTTTATAAAATTCTCTGTTAAAATTTAAAAAAATTATGAAAAAAATAAAAAACCATGAAAACACAGAATAAATCAGCCCCAACAATTCAGGCGTCACAAAAAAAAGACTTTGATAAAATGTTACAACTGGGTTTAAAGTTCAGTAAAAACCTCACCAAAATGAATACAACCAAAGCCGCAAAATGTTTTGAGGCAATTCCTGTGGCAAGCTTTCCCGAAGTTTATAAACCAATGGCATCATCAATTTATAGAAATTTTGCATGGAATTTAATAGTTGATAGAAATAGTGAACCAGCCGAATCCTATTTGAAACGCGCTTTAGAATTTGGTGACTACGGTGTTGCTATCAAGCTAGGTCATGTCAAATATTTACAGAATCAACTAAAAGAGTCCATAGACTATTACCTGCAAAGTGCTGATAAGTTAGGCTTTATGGAAGAGATTATCATGGAAATTCAGGATGATTTTGACTTTTTAAAAGTCTCAACACAAAATTTCAAAAACTTGTCAAATTTTCTAACGTGCTATTATCGTGACAAAAGCACCGATTTTGCTCAACTTTGTAAAGCACCTGACGCATCAACGCCTGAACTTTCAACGCAGCAGGGCTACTGGAAATTTTCAAAAAAAGAGAGTTGTCTTCTATTTTCAAGTGCCGACATTAGGCTGTCATTTTACGATGGAGAAAATAGAATTGATGATTTTGAACAAATCAGAAAACATTATGCACAACAAAAAGAATCCATTGAAGTGCATACCATTCAAATCATGAATGAACAAAACAAAAAGTTATTGTGCGATATTCTCACCGAAGCAAGGCTTGATGATGAAAGTTGGGCATGGGAAAACTGGTCACTCTATAACAGTATTCAGGAGCAAGATGCAGAAACGGATGATGATTTTTATGACCGTGCCGAAATAAAAGTTGACAGAAGCTCTCTCGCGATAGTGAAAATGCAGGGATAGTACCATGTTTTACCCATAATATGGCTGGATTTGGGTTTTAGGGTGTTGTTTGTTGTTGAAAACAAACTTCGGGCAAAATAATTTTAATTTCTTTGCTAAGCTCGCCGGCTTCATCTTTGCTTCGCCAATAGACGATGAAGTTTATCATGGCGGCGGTGAGTTTAAACCCTTGTTGGGCGAGGCTTGCTATTTGGGTTTGGAATTTTTTGGAGAATTTCACCACGGTTTGCATTTGCGAATTGGCTAATGTATTTTGTTGTGGGATGAGTGCTGTGCCGCTGATTAAGCCGTCGATGCGTTTTTGGATGTAGTCGAAGTAGCTTAAAACGATATCTTGGTGGGTAAGGTGATAAGTGAGATGTGAAACGGCGGTTGCTGGTTCATGCTTTTGGTGATATTCACAATTATCTACTTGCAAGTTATTAAGGTAGTTGCCATTATAATGAATGCGTAAATTGTTTTTTGCTCGGGTCATGGCGACGTAGAGCTGCCGTTTGTTGTCATCATTGCTGTTGTTAAAGTTGTCTAGCATCAGGTATACATTGTCAAATTCCTTGCCCTTGGCTTTGTGTATGGTTGATACGCTGATGGTTTGGCTGTTGTGGATGGTAAAATCTTCTAATTTTGATTCACTGATATAGGCAATCAGGTCGGAATAATATTTGCTTTTGGTGTTGATTTGTTGGAAGTTTGTCAACAGTTGTTTGCATAAAGGGTAAGTGCTGCTGGTTTTGTATTTTTGGTGTATTTGTCTTTTTGCTTCATTCCAGTGGTCTGGTGGGATAATGACGTCATTGGGTCTTAGGTTTAAGTCGGTGAGAAATGTTCTGATTTCTTGTAGGTCTAATAGATTAAAATTGTCGTTCGATTGAATGAGTTTGGCTGCTATGTTTTGCTGATTTAATAAGCCTGTAATTTGCAAGGCTTGGTCATTGGTTTTGCATAATATGGCGGTTGTTCCAGCGAGTTTGCTGAGAATGACGTCATGGACAAGTGGCATGATGAGCTGCTTATGCGGATAATGGCAGATGTGGATGTGTCCACAGTCGTTTTGTATGGCAACAATGTCGCTATTTTTAAATCGCTGTTTAATTCTATTGGCAAATTTATTAGTGAAGGCAACGAGGTTGTTTTTGCTGCGGTAGTTTTCTATGAGTTCGTATTTTTTGGCACTTTTGGCTTGCATAAACTGAATAAAATATTTCGAGTCTGCTCCGCGAAATGTGTAAATGTTTTGGTCGTCATCACCGACGGCTATGACACGCAGCCCCAAGTTTTGTTGCATCAGGGCTTTTATCAAGGCATATTCGTGTTTGTCCATGTCTTGGGCTTCATCAATAAGCACCACCGTTTTGGTTATGCGATTGGGTTCGATTTTGTTATTTTTTATTCTTTTGAGGGTTTTGGCGATGATGTTCTCGGATTTTTGTAGATTGCCAACTGTGCCTAATAAATCAAAACAGTAGGAGTGAAAAGTTTTGATGTCAATGAAATGTGCGGCATTGCCAATGAGTTCTCGCAATCTAAGACTAAACTCTGTGCTGGCAGCTCGGGAGAATGTTAGCATTAATAGTTGTTCGTGCTTTATGTCTTCGAGCAATAATAGTGATGCCATTTTATGCACCAATACTCGCGTTTTGCCGCTGCCTGGGCCTGCTGCTACGGTGATGTTTTGGTGTTTGTTATCATTGATGATTTTAAGTTGGCGTGGTGATAGTTCGCCGAATAATTGTTTGAATTTTTGTGGTGTTATATTGCGTGTGAGTTCATTTTTGCGTGAGCCTGGAAAATATTTTTTGAGAAAGTGCCGGTAGTTTAATTGAAAATAATCTTCTACAAAATTGAGTGCGTCTTGGTAGTCTGCCAACATGCGTGTGGCATATTCACCGACAATATGGATTTGTGCCATTTTGCTTTGGTAAAATTCGTGCAGTTGTTGATAATCGTCTTTTTTGTATTGGATTTGGTTGTTTGTTTCGAGTCTGTCGATGCTTAGTTTGTTGTAAATGACCAGAAATCCTCCATCAATTTTTATCGCTTGTATACGAGACAGATAGAATAGGGCATCTTCAATATCGTTGATGCTGGCATCAATTTTAAATAAGCTGTTGTGCTTTGAGTAGTGTTTTTTTAAATCGTGTACGGAAAATTCGACCAATATTTCTTTTTGCTGTTTTTGTTGTTTCTTGTGTTTGTTGGGTAGCTTGCTGAATAAATATTGCACGATGTATTCGGCTAAAATATGCCGTTTGCGTAGTTTTTTGACCAAAACATTTTTGGCTTGTAGGCAGAGGATGCTTAAATGGTTGCTAGAATAACTTTGGGTTTTGTATTTTATCCAGTTTTGTATCGACCAAAAGTTTAAAATGGTTTTGATTTTATAGGGTGTGATAGTTTCGCACTTGTTAATGGCGGCTTGTTCGTTTAGTTCTTTCAGGTTGAACAGTGTTTCTTGCTCTTTTAATACGGGTAACAAGAAATTTTCTAAGGCGGCATAGGCTTGTACAATCGCTAATGAGTGGTTAATTGTGCTGTCTTTTAAGATAAAAGCAGTTAAATCTTTGGTGTCTGCTAGTATTTCTTCTGCTCGCAGTAAGGTGATGATTTTTATGACTTCTTGCTTGACAATGCCTAAATGGTCAGAAATATAATCAACTCGTGATTCGGCTTTTTCATCATTGGCGTGCTTTGTGCTTTTGCTGGAAAATAATTTTTTTATTATTCTGATGGCTTTTACTTTTTGTTGTTTGTCGAAACGATTGGAGGCGTTTATTTTGTCAATCGCTTGCATGGCGTTTTGGCACAGAATGCTGTTGGCAAATATTTGTGGGTTGTTTTGTCCTCGTTTGAGATAATGGGCGTGTTCTAGGGCGGCAATGGCAGTAATGACTCGTGTTTCTATTTCGACCACATTGTCATCCCAGCCTGCCATACGGGCGATTTCAAGTGCTGAGTTTGAGACGTGTTTGCGGTATTTTGTGATTTTTTTTATGGCTCGCCAGATTTGTTGAATTTCTTTGACTGAGAGTTTGGTTTGGTTGAGTAAAATAAAGTGTTTGTTTAAGTCATCGGCATTAAACAGTACAAAGCAATCGGCGTTTATGGCTTCATCACGTCCAGCTCTGCCTGCTTCTTGCACATAGTTTTCTAACGAGTCCGATATTTCATAATGCACCACCATGCCGATGTCTTTTTTATCCACACCCATGCCAAAAGCGGAGGTCGCAACCATGATTTGAATGGCTCCAGCGAGGAAGTCATTTTGGTTTTTGCTTTTTTCTTTGCTGTCCATTTTACCGTGATACGGTTTGGCATTAAAGCCGTCTGCTTGTAATTTTTTGGCAAGTTTGTAAGCTTTTTGGGTGCGCGAGACATAGACGATGCTGGGGCAATTGTTGCTATGAATGAGGTTTCTTAAGTGGGTGTATTTTTCGGCTTCATTTTGGCATTCATAGACTTGGTAGTGCAGGTTGGTTCTGCTAGCATTGGTTTTGAAGATTTGCAGGTCTAGGTTTAATTTTTCTTTAAAATATGCACAAATATCGGCGATTACCTTGGTGCGAGCCGTTGCGGTAAAACAGGAAACTGCGATGGGATGTGGTGATTTTTTTTGTGTTTGTAGGTGCTTGATAAAATCACCTATATACAAATAGTCTACCCGAAAATCTTGCCCCCAAGAGGAAAAGCAATGGGCTTCATCTATGACGAAACGAACGATATTTCGTCCAAGCAATAAGCGTTCTATGGTTTTTGAACGTAATAATTCGGGTGAAATATAGAGCAGTTTGGCACTGCCATCGGCGACTCGTTTAATGGATTGGCTACGTTCTATTGGGTCAAGCATTCCGTTGATGGTGACGCTTTGGCTGATACCGTTTTTTTCTAAGTTGTCAACCTGGTCTTTCATCAGAGATTGCAAGGGTGATATAACGACGGTCAAAGCGTTGATGTTTTGACCAGCTATCAGGGCAGGGAGCTGAAAGGTGAGCGACTTGCCACCACCTGTTGGAAATATTGCCAGCAATGATTTGCCTGCAATTGCCGCATTGACGGCATCTTCTTGCAAGCCAACACCTGAGAATTTACGAAAGCTAGGAAAACCAAAAAAATGCTGTAAAGCGGTTGTGCTGTGTAAATGTTTATCGCAATAGTCGCATCCTGAACATGGCTTGTTGCGTAATAAATACATGATTTGATTTACTTTTGGCAAGCTAAGACTGACCCATGCGGGTGTGATTGATTCGGGATTTTCGCAGTTGATGAGTGCTAAACAATAGGCTAATGCGAGTGGATGTTTGAGAATGACTGCATCAAGCGGTGCATCATTGCAAAATTGCTTGTTAAAATATTCATAAATTAAGGGGCTGGCAGAATAGAGTGAGGAAAAATCAATGTAGTGAAAAAAAGCATTAAATTCTTGGCTTGAATGCAGCAATAAATAATAGATGTGTTGCAGTTTTTCTGGCAATTTGTTGAAGGCAAAGAGGCAATCATAAAAAACATCCTTGGCTTTTTTGGCATCGTTGACAGGATTGTTGAGTTCATCGGATAGTAGTTTGTCGTCTTTTAATAAGCGGTGGTAGGGTTTGTTGGGAAATAACAAGGCGGAGAGATAAAGTGTGTCGATGGCTTGCAGATTGTATTTTTCTGGGTGTATTTTGAGTTGTTTTAAGTCGTGTTTGAATATATTATGCCCACAGATGTAGTGGCTGCGTTCGATAAAGTCGATAAACTCGGTTTTTTGTGAGGTGTGTAGCGTTTCACCAGTGGTTTTTATGGCACCAATGGCTAAGATTTTACTGTTGTTGGAAACTTCGGTGTCAAAAAAAGTAAGGGCTTTCATCGGCTTTTAGGGATGAGTGTTTCTTACCATGTGCACACAACTTTGCCACATTGTCCCGATTGCATTAAATCAAAGCCTGTTTGAAAATCATCAATCGCAATGGTGTGGGTGTGGGCTTTGGTTAAGTCAAATCCTGTGCGTAGCATTTGTGTCATTTTGTACCATGTTTCGTACATGCGTCGTCCATAAATCCCCTTTATTTGCAGGCCTTTGAAAATAATA
>CAZQMH010000147.1:0-7082 GCA_964594435.1 uncultured Alcanivoracaceae bacterium | reverse complement strand
CGTCGGGCTCATAACCCGAAGGTCGTAGGTTCAAATCCTGCCCCCGCTACCAATTAATTTTAGAAAGAGTCTGCAACTCTTTCTGGTTTAAAAGGCTCCTGTTGGAGCCTTTTTTGATGGTTGAAATTGAAATAAAAAGATGAAAACAGATAAACTAACACAGCTTCTTGCACCCATAGTAGAAGATTTGGGCTACATTTTTTGGGGTATAGAATACCAAGTACGCAAAGCCGATGCCTTATTACGTATCTATATTGATAGCGATGCTGGCATAAGCGTCGATGATTGTGCCAAAGTCAGTCACGAACTCTCGGGTATTTTGGATGTGGAAGAACCAATCACCATGGCGTATATTTTAGAAGTTTCATCACCAGGAATGGATCGAATTTTATTTAATTCGGCACAATTTAACCAATTTAAAGGCGACAAAGTAAAAATAAAACTCAACCAAATGGTTGACGGCAGAAGAAAAATAAAAGCACAAATTGCGGCAGTGAACGGAGAAGAAATCACCCTGCAAACTGATGAAGAAGAGATAAAAATTGAGTTTAATCAAATTATGAGAGCCAGAATTATGCCTGGTTTTGATGGAGTTAACTAATGAGTAAAGAAATTCTATACGTGGCAGAAGCCTTATCAAATGAAAAAAATGTGAGCAAGGAAGTCATTTATGAAGCAATTGAAATTGCCTTGGCAACTGCCACACGTAAAAAACACCGCAAAGATATGGACGTTAAGGTCATTATTGACACACAAACGGGCACTTACCGCAGTTATAGACGTTGGGAAGTTGTCAATGATGAGGATTTTGAATTTGAGGACAAACAAGTTACCCTAGAAGATGCTCGTAAAGATGACCCAAATGTTGAAGTTGGGGACATTTTAGAAGAAGAAATGGACTCCATTGAGTTTGGTAGAATTGCCGCACAAACAGCCAAGCAAGTCATCTTGCAAAAAGTCAGAGAAGCCGAACGCATGCAAGTTGTCGACAAATACCATGACAGAATTGGTGAAGTGCTCAATGGCGTTGTTAAACGCGCCGACCGAGGTCATATCTTTTTAGATTTAGGCAACAAAGTAGAAGCTATTATTCCACGAGACAAAGGTATTCCACGTGAAACAGCACGACGTGGCGATAGACTCAGAGGGCTATTGGTTGAAGTCAACCAAGAAAACCGTGGCCCATTATTGACCTTATCTAGGGGAGCTCCTGAGTTTTTGAAAGAACTGTTCCGTGTTGAAGTGCCTGAAATAGACCAAAAGTTAATTGAAATAAAAGGAGCTGCCAGAGATCCAGGATTTCGTGCTAAAATAGCGGTTTTTTCAGCGGACAAGAAACTTGACCCAATTGGTGCCTGTGTCGGTATGCGAGGCTCACGGGTTATGTCAGTTTCCAATGAATTAGGTGGCGAGAGAATTGATATTATTCAATGGAATGAAGACCCTGCATTGTTTGTCATTAATGCTATGGCACCGGCAGAAATTGAGTCAATAGTTGTTGACGAAGAAAGACATTGCATAGATGTAGCAGTTGCCGAAGATAAATTATCCCAAGCCATAGGACGTGGCGGACAAAATGTAAGACTGGCAAGCGAGTTAACAGGCTGGAAAATCAATGTAATGACAGCTGAGCAAGCGAGTGAAAAAAATCAAGAAGAAGCCATGGAATTTGTTAAAAATTTCATGCAAAAACTTGATATTGATGAAGATATGTCAATTTTATTGGTGCAAGAAGGTTTTTCTTCCATTGAGGAGATTGCCTATGTTGATGAATCAGAGTTGCTATCGGTAGAAGGTCTTGATGAAGACATCGTTGCCGAACTAAGGCAACGAGCACGCGATGCTTTATTAACGCAATTGATTTCAAATGAAGAAAAACTTGAAGAATCAAAACCCGCTGCGGATTTATTAAAATTAAAAGGCATGAATGATAAACTTGCCTTTGGTTTGGCAGCAAAAGAAATCATCACGCGTGATGATTTGGCTGATTTGGCTACCGATGAATTAATGGAAATCACTGATTTAAGTGAAGAACAAGCATCAAAATTAATAATGGAAGCTCGCAAACACTGGTTTGAAGAAGAGTAAAAGAAAATATAGAGGTTCAGAATGTCTGAAGTAACAGTAAAACAATTAGCAGAAGTGCTCGGAGTATCCATAGAACAACTGATGGAACAATTAGCGAGTGCGGGTATTAAGGTAGAAGGTGAAGATGCCGCCATCAGTAATGATGACAAAAGGCAGTTGCTGGCCTTTTTACGCAATGCCCACGGTAAAGACAAAAAGGAAGAATCTCCACGCAAAAAAATAGTCCTCAAAAGGAAAACCACAGGCACTTTGAAAATATCTAGTGGTAGCGGTATACGCTCCAAGACCAAAATGGTGAACATAGAAGTTCGCAAGAAAAGAACCATCAAACACCCCGATCAAGCGACACTTGATGAGATTGAAAGAGACAGACTTGAAGCCCAAAAGGCTTTAGAAGAAAGAAAGCAACAACTCGAATTAGAACAGCGTGAACGTGAAGCCAAAGAAGCCGCTGCTTCCGCCGCTTTGCAAGCAGAAAATCAAAAAGCCGCCGAGCAAAAGCAAGCGTTAGAAGAGGAGCTGTTGCAAAAAGAGACAGAGGTTAACGATGTTGAGCCAACAGATGTTACCGTTGATGATGCACATGATGAAGTAGACACCGAAGCAGATACCGATACAGACACCGAAACAATTCAAGAAACAAGTGCAACCGAAGAAAGCACACAAGCCACACAAGTAGCAGAAAAAGAGGTTGAAAAAACAGCCGAGCAACTGGCACAGGAAGCTGAAGAACAAGCCAAAGCGAAAGCCGCCCAAGCCATTGAAGACCAAGTTCAAAGACAAGTCATGGCAGCGGTAGAAAAGCGTAAAAAAGAAAAACTCAGAAAAGAAGAAAATAAAAAGACCGAAGCTAAAGGCAATGCAAGAGACAAAACTGGCAATACTCGCACCAAAACATTCACTAAAGAAAACAAAGCAAAAGGCAGCCAAAACAAATACGGACGCAAACAATTGCACGTTAAAGGTGGTAGAGGTCGACGCAATTTAAAGCCAGATTTCAAACAGCCTGAAAAACACGGCTTTAAAAAGCCCGTAGCCGATCAAGTTAAGACAGTAAAAATACCAGATGATGGTATAACCGTCTCGGCACTAGCCAAATCCCTTGCCATCAAAGCAGGAGATATTATCAAAGAATTGATGGGTATGGGCATGATGGTTACCATCAACCAAATACTCGATCAAGATACCGCCGTATTAGTGGTGGAAGAAATTGGTCATAAGGCAGAACTCATAGAAAGCAAAACATTAACCGAAGAACTCGAAGAAATCAACGAAAGTGATGACGTCAATGCCGTAACCCGACCACCTGTTGTCACGGTAATGGGGCATGTGGATCATGGTAAAACATCCTTATTGGATTATATTCGTCACACCAAGGTCACCGACAAAGAAGCAGGCGGCATAACGCAACATATTGGTGCTTATCATGTGCAAACAGACAAAGGCGTTATTTCATTCATCGACACACCAGGTCATGCCGCTTTTACTGCCATGCGTCAAAGGGGAGCAAAGGCGACGGATATTGTGATATTGGTGGTCGCTGCCAATGATGGCGTGATGCCACAAACCATCGAAGCCATCAAACATGCCAAATCAGCCAAAGTACCTGTCATTGTGGCAGTTAACAAAATAGATTTAGACGGTGCTGATGTTGAGAAAATAAAACTAGAAATGTCAAGCCATGATGTTATTGCAGAAAGTTATGGCGGTGAAGTGCAATTTATTCCTGTTTCAGCAAAAACGGGGCAAGGCATTAATGATTTACTCGATGCCATATCTATACAAGCCGAAGTCATGGAACTCAAAGCACCGATTGATAAATCCGCCAAAGGGATTGTGGTGGAATCCAGTTTGGATAAAGGCAGAGGCCCTGTTGCCACAGTTTTGGTTAAATCAGGCACATTGAAAAAAGGCGACATGGTTCTCAGTGGAGAACAATTTGGTCGAGCCAGACGCTTGATCAACGAACTTGGGCAAGAAGTCCAATCAGCAGGTCCTTCCATTCCTGTAGTTATCCAAGGCTTATCTGGCGTGCCAGTAGCGGGTGAAGAATTTATCGTTGTTAAAAACGAAAAACGAGCCAAATCAGCAGCCGCACAACGCAAAGCTATCGAAAGAGATTTGCGTCTCAAAGCCCAACAAGCGGCTAAGTTAGAAAATCTCATGGCAAGCATGGGCAAGAAAGAAAAATTAACCGTCAATTTACTGATAAAAGCAGATGTGCAAGGCAGTGTGGAAGCCTTAAAAGACTCCTTAACCTCTTTAGGTAATGACGATGTCGAGATTAAAGCCATTTATGCAGGTGTTGGTGGCATTACTAACGCCGATGCTCAACTTGCTCTTTCGGCTCGTGCCATAATTATTGGTTTTAACGTCCGTGCTGATAAAGCCGCACGCGATGTTATCAAACAAAATGATTTGGATTTGCACTATTTTAGTATTATTTATGAAGCAATCGATAATATTAAAGCTGCCATTACGGGTTTCTTAGGCACAGAGACAAAAGACGTTATTATTGGATTGGCAGAAGTAAAAGACGTTTTCCGCTCCTCTTTGTTTGGCTCAATTGCAGGTTGTATTGTCTTAGAAGGCTCGGTGAAACGTGACAATCCCATACGTGTGCTGCGAGACAATGTGGTGATTTTTGAAGGCGAACTGGAATCGCTTCGCCGCCACAAAGATGATGTTAAAGAAGTCAAATCAGGCACCGAATGTGGTATTGGCGTCAAAGGTTATGACGACATCCAAAGCGGTGATGAAATCGAATGTTTTGAACGTGTAGAAGTTCAAAAATCATTGGATTAAGAACAAGGGTTTAAATTATGGCATTTAGAGAATTTACGCGATCAGATAGAATGTCTGCACAAATATTGCGGGTGATAGCTGTGGCTGTGCGGGAAGAATTTGAATACGAAAAAGATGTGAAACATGTGGCAATATCTGATGTGGATGTGAGCAAGGACTTATCGGTTGCAAAGATCTATTTTAATACCTTATTTACCGAGCAAGCCGATGCGGCATTGAATTTATTAAATGAAAATGCTCCATTCTTGCGTTCTATCCTTGCCAGCAAAATAAGAGCCAGACGCGTACCAGAATTGCGTTTTCTTTATGATGCCTCACTTGAACGTGGTGCAAATTTAGAAGCCCTAATCTCAAAAGCACGAGCCAGCGACCCCGGACTTGAAGAAGAATAAAAAGCCACAATACAAATCCTCATGGCAAGAAGTGCACGGTTTATTTTTATTGAACAAACCCAAAGGCATCACTTCTAACCAAGCCTTGCAAAAAGTTCGTAAAATATTCAATGCAAAAAAAGCGGGGCACACCGGCAGTCTTGATCCAATGGCGACAGGTTTATTGCCTTGTTGCTTTGGTGATGCGACTAAAATTGCAGGTTTAATGCTCAATTCTGACAAAGTTTATTTGGCCCAATGCGTGATAGGCAACCAAACCGATACAGGTGATGCCACAGGTGCTATCACCCAAAGTTGCGAAAAAAAAATCCTAACCACCGCAGAAATAGTGGCAGCAACGCAACAATTAACCGGACAAATACAACAAGTACCACCCATGTACTCAGCTCTGCACCACAATGGCAAAAGATTGTATGATTTAGCCAGAAAAGGCATTGAAGTAGAGCGAAAAGCCCGCAACATTTGCATCCACCGTTTTAACTTTTTGTCCCAACAGACAGAAAATAACAGTCAACGCTTACAATTTGAAATACACGTCTCCAAAGGCACATATATTCGCACACTGCTGGAAGATTTTGCCAAACTATGTGGCAGTTATGCCCATATGACTGCATTGCACCGCACAAAACTCGGCATCCTTGGCGATAATATGACGACAATTGAACAGTTAGCTGCCGCCCATAATCCACACAAATACCTACAAGTCATGGATGTTGCATTAGAGGAATACGCTAGGATACAGGTAACGACTCAGCAAAAACAAACCCTCATAAATGGTCTTCGCCTCACTTTAAAACAACAGCCACAAGGCGTTTACCGAATTTATGATGAAAACAAAAAATTTCTTGGTTTAGGACAAGCACTTGCCAATGGACAATTCAAGGTTAAAAAACTCTTCTTAAAATCTTATCAGCACAAATCAGGCTAAATAATAGTGCACTGTGTCCCGTTTAAATAAGGAGTAAAAGCAACGGTTTTCATGCCAAGCAAAACAATGTTTGCTGCGTTTTTTTTGGCTTATATCCTCTAAAATCGTGCCAGCTGCATAATAAATTTCTGCAAATTCAAAGGATTGAATGCTAAATTCTTGTTTTTGAATGGTGAATTTATCCCCACTTTTTAACATCCATACATTGGGCTGTGGTAAATAGTGTGTGCGTTTTAAAAACAGTGTTTTCTTGTCTTTTTCGATTAATTTCCCATAGCCATGAGTTAGCGAATAAAGTTGGTATTCCAGCCATTGCTTGTGCAGTGATTGGTAGACGATAAAGCCGACTATTTGGTATTCTACAGATTGGAAAAGATATTTTTTCCCCAAACGATAGGCACTATTTTGTTGGTGGGTTGCAAAAGAATAGAGTGGTTTAAAGTCGTTTTTTATCGCCATTACAGTACCGCAGTATTGGCAGATGAGGTGAGTACTGCGGAGGTTGTTACCCAATATTTGCAACGGTGCGTTGCATTGTTTGCATTTGATTAACATTGATTAATCTCCGAGGCATCTAGCCAAAAGCCATGATGGACTGATAAATAGTTGTTTTGCTCAATAAGCATTAAGAGTTCAGCATTTTCACCTGTTAGGTAGGTAATTTGGTAAAAGCAGATTTGTGGAGTCGTGTATTTTATTTTGTCGGTGACCAACCAATCGTTTTCTAACAGGGTGATTTGTGTATTGACTTGCAGTGCATTGCAGTTCAAATCGTATTTTGCGGGGAAGTTAATTTCTTTGACCAATGAAAAGTTCTCATCGTCTTCATTGAGGATAAACATTTTATTATTTCTATCCAGCAGTGTCCA
>CAZQMH010000146.1:4761-7090 GCA_964594435.1 uncultured Alcanivoracaceae bacterium | reverse complement strand
GGAACCTCTTGCAATAAAGTTTTGGCATACGGTGTTAAACGAGATTCAGTATAACGCATGGCAGCAAAAGATTTTGGGTCATCTGGCGAGCCAAAGTTCCCTTGCCCATCAACCAATGGATAACGGTAAGAAAAAGGCTGTGCCATCAAGACCATCGCTTCATAACTGGCAGAATCACCATGCGGGTGGTATTTGCCAATCACATCACCGATGGTACGTGCTGATTTTTTGTGTTTGGATTTTGCCGACAAACCCAATTCACTCATAGCAAAAATAATACGCCTTTGAACGGGTTTTAAACCATCGCCAACAAAGGGTAAGGCACGATCAAGAACCACGTACATCGAGTAATCTAAATACGCTTTCTCAGCATATTCGCCCATGGGCATGATTTCAAAATTTAAGATATTTGACATGAAATATTTTGCCATCAGAAGTAAAAGGAAAGGGAATTATACATTAAAGCTTGTAATATGCGAAACTGACCTTATAAAATGTTCTCAAATAATTAAAAAGAGAAAATCATGACATTAAAAGCAATCATACATACCAATAAAGGCGACATTAATTTAGTGCTAACCCCTGAAAAAACACCTGTAACTGTCGCTAACTTCGTAAATTTAGCCCAAAATGGTTTTTATGATAACGTCTCCTTCCACCGCGTTATACCTGATTTTATGATTCAAGGTGGTTGCCCGCTTGGAACGGGAACTGGTGGACCAGGTTATCGTTTTGAAGACGAATTTGATGCCAGTTTGAAACACGATAAACCAGGTGTTTTGTCAATGGCAAATGCAGGGCCAGCGACCAATGGTTCGCAATTCTTCGTTACCCATGTAGCAACGCCATGGTTAGATGGTAAACATTCGGTTTTTGGTGCGGTAGAAACTGCTGCGGATATGGATGTGGTCAATGCCATTGCTGGCGGTGATGAAATTACATCAATTTCTATTGAAGGCGATGCCTCAGAACTTATGCAAGCACAAGCCGATAGAGTTCTGCAATGGAACCAGCAAATCACTTAATCGCTACTAAATAATACATAAATATTGATAAGCATCAAGTATGTAACTTATAATTAAACTTATAATTAAATTTCCCAAATCCCGATACAGTGAATCGCAATAAAGAGTGCAAGCAATTAGTTGTGCTCTCATTGTGATTTTCACTATCGGGATTTGGGAATTCAGAATTACAGCCTAAAAGTCGAGATAATTATGTATTCACAAGGTCTAAGAGACTCAAAAGCGGGTGATGATCCGCAAGAATTGCTTGAAGCATTCCAACAACGTATTGATAATGAAGAAAAAATCGAACCACGTGATTGGATGCCTCAGGCTTATCGCAAGACACTTATTCGGCAAATATCCCAACATGCTCATTCCGAAATTGTTGGGCAATTGCCCGAAGCCAATTGGGTAACACGTGCGCCATCATTGAAACGAAAGTTAATTTTATTGGCAAAGATTCAAGACGAAGCAGGTCATGGTTTGTATTTGTATTCGGCAGCAGAAACCTTAGGCGAATCACGTCACAAAATGTACCAAGACTTGCTTTCAGGCAAGGCGAAGTATTCCAGTATTTTTAATTACCCAACTTTAAATTGGGCAGATGCTGGAGCGGTTGGCTGGTTGGTCGATGGAGCCGCCATTATGAACCAAGTGGCATTGTGCCGAACTTCTTATGGGCCTTACTCTCGTGCCATGGTGCGAATATGCAAAGAAGAAAGTTTTCACCAACGCCAAGGCTATGACATCATGATAAAAATGGCAAATGGCACGCCCGAACAAAAAGCCATGGCGCAAGATGCCCTCAATCGCACGTGGTGGCCATCGTTAATGATGTTTGGGCCCAGCGATAAAGACTCGACCCATTCCAACCAATCGATGAAGTGGAAGATAAAACGCTTCAGCAATGATGATTTAAGGCAAAAATTTATTGATGCCACCGTTCCACAAGCTGAATATTTAGGTTTAACTATTCCTGATAAAAATTTGAAATATAACGAAAAAACAAGCCATTATGATTTCAGTGAAATTATTTGGGATGAGTTATTCGACGTTATAAAAGGCAACGGTCCATGTAACCAACAACGCATGGATGCCCGCAACAAAGCTTATGATGATGGGGCATGGGTACGGGAAGCCGCCGCCGCTTACGCAGAAAAACAACAAAACAATAAAGAGGTCGCCTAATGAAATTATACGAAGTTTTTATCCGTGCAAAAGCGGGCTTGAGTCACAAGCATGTCGGTTCAGTTCATGCAAGTGATATCCAAATGGCGATGCAAAACGCTCGTGATTTATACACCCGAAGAGAAGAGGGCGAA
>CAZQMH010000146.1:1812-4661 GCA_964594435.1 uncultured Alcanivoracaceae bacterium | reverse complement strand
CCAAATGGCGATGCAAAACGCTCGTGATTTATACACCCGAAGAGAAGAGGGCGAAAGCATTTGGGTGGTGGATTCAAGCCAAATTATGGCATCAAATCCAACCGATAAGGCTGCTTATTTTGAACCAGCAGAAGATAAAATCTACCGTCATCCCAGTTTTTACCCTTTTGACAAAGAGGTGAAAAACATCTGATGTCAGCCGTGTATAATTACGTATTAAACTTAGGCGATAACACCCTTATCTTGGGACAACGGTTATCGCAGTGGTGTGGACTTGGGCCTTTTTTAGAAGAAGACTTAGCATTGACTAATACTTCACTTGATATTATCGGTCAAGCAAAAATGTTACTGGAATATGCAGCAGAGCTAAAAAATAACACCCAATCAGCCGATGATTTGGCTTTTATGCGTGACCAACAGCAATTTAAAAACGTTTTATTGGTCGAACAACCCAATGGTGATTATTCACAAACCATGCTACGCCAATATTTTATGGACGTTTATCATGTGCATTTGTATTCAGTTCTATCCAATAGTAGTAACCAACAACTAGCAGGAATCGCTGCAAAATCATTAAAGGAAGTCACTTACCATTTGGAAAGAAGCCAATTGTGGATTAAGCGCATGGCACATGGAACAACTGAAAGTTTCAACCGTTTGCAGACATCATTGAATAAACTCTGGCATTATCACCACGAATTATTTGAAGAAACCAAGGAGTTAAGTCAGTTGGTTGAACAAGGCATAGCCGCAAACCCGAAAGAATTACACAAAAAATGGGATACAGAAGTCAAAGCCTTGATGGCAACAACTCCCTTAGAAATACCACAAACAGGCTGGAAAGCCACAGGTGGTAGGATAGGACACCACAGCGAATACCTTGGTAAAATGCTGTGTGAAATGCAGTTTTTACAACGAGCTTATCCAGGTTGTGAGTGGTAAACTAAAGTCCTTTCCCAATATTGTGCATCCATGTGTTACAAAAAAATAGCAATGATAAATAAAGTAAAACACATACTGACCCAAGTAACCGACCCAGAAATCCCTGTATTGTCATTACACGATTTGGGTGTTATAAGAAATATTGCAGTAAATGATGATGAAATAATAGTCACCATTACCCCAACTTATTCAGGCTGCCCAGCGATGGAAGTAATGCAACAAGACATCATTAAGGTCTTGTCAAAGCAAGGACGTAAGGTGGGTTTGCCCACCAAAGTAACAGTAATAACGCAATTATCCCCTGCATGGACAACTGATTGGATAAGTGAAAAAGGCAAGCAGGCCTTATTAAAATACGGCATTATGCCACCATCGCGAAAGGGCACAATCATGTGCCCGCAATGCGAAAGTAAAAATGTAGAACTGCTGAGTCAATTTGGCTCAACAGCTTGCAAAGCGTTGTACCGATGCAAAGATTGTTTAGAGCCATTTGATTATTTCAAATGCCATTAAAAAGTGAAAATAACCATGTATGAATTTCATAAAGTAAAAATAAAAAACATCCAACAAGAAACCAATGATGCAGTCATTTGGACTTTGGATATTCCTGTGTATTACCAGCCCACTTTTATCTGGCAAGCGGGACAGCACCTGACATTCAAAAAAGACGTCAATGGCGAAGAAATCCGACGCAGTTATTCCATCTTTAATCCCAGTAACTCCGATGACATCAAAGTTTTAATAAAAAAAGTGGATGGCGGTTTATTTTCACAAGCGGCTCAAAGTGAATACAAAGTTGGAGAAACTCTCGAAGTTATGGCACCAACAGGTCACTTTGTTATGGTACCCCAAGATGACAAAAACTACGCCATGTTTGCCGCAGGCAGCGGTATTACGCCTGTTTTGGGCATGATTTATGAAGTTTTGCACCACTCAAACAGCCATGTCAATCTCTATTACGGCAACTCAACAGTACAAAGCACCTTACTCAAAACTCAATTAGCTGATTTAAAAGACCAATTCCCAGAGCGTTTATCAATCAGTTATTTTTTGTCGCAAGAACCGATTGATGTTGCCTTATATTCGGGTCGAATTAACACAGATAAAGTTACAAAAATCTTTAAAAAAGAATTGCAACAACTTGATATTGCTGGATATTACTTATGCGGACCTGGCGGCATGATAGATGAAGTGAAAGCGGTTTTAACTGATAATGGTGTAGATAATACCATTATTCACAGCGAACAGTTCTTATCCGAAGGACAAGTCATGAGTGAAAAGAAAAAAGCCGCAACGCAGGATTCAGGTGTGATGGTCACAATTGATGGTGTGACCTCACGTTATGAAATCAAACAAGGCGAAGACAAAACCTTACTCGATGCGGCACTCGATTCAAAAATCAAAATGCCATACTCCTGTAAAGCAGGCGTGTGTGCGACTTGCCGCTGTAAATTAGTCGAAGGCGAAGTTGAAATGCTCAATAACTATGCACTAGAAGACTGGGAACTTGAAAAAGGCTATATTCTCACGTGTCAATCACAACCCAAAACCAACAAGATTGTGATTGATTATGATGGTTAAAAGTATTATCATGTGATTAATGAAGTATTATAAAAGTATATAAAATGACAAATACTACAAAATCAATAATAAACCAAACATTAGAATTAAGTTCAAATGAACGTGCTAGTGTTGCTGAAAAGTTACTTGCGAGCCTTGATGTGTCCGATGCTAACATTAATTCGATATGGGCAAAAGAGGCAGATGCCAGAGTCGAAGCCTATAACAGAGGTGAAATTGAAGTGGTATCAGCGGAAGAAGTTTTTAAAAAATACCAAAAATAATGAAAATTGAGTTCTTAAAACCTGCTCAATTAGAACTTGATGATGCTTTTGATTATTATGAAT
>CAZQMH010000146.1:0-1802 GCA_964594435.1 uncultured Alcanivoracaceae bacterium | reverse complement strand
CAAAAATAATGAAAATTAAGAGAGTCTTTTACCTGCTAAAGCTCTAATTTACCTAAATACCGAGAAAGAAAATAAATGACAAAAATATCAGACATACATGTTTTAGCTATTGCAGTGAGAATATTTGCTATTTTTTTATTAGTTAAAGCATTAATTAGTACAACAGATTTAGTGTTTGCATTAACGCAACAATCATGGATGAATTTTTCAATAAAATACCTGATTTACCCAATTATCACCTTATTAACAGCAATTGTTTTATTGTTATTTCCACTTTCTGTTGCTAAAGGAATTGTTCCTTACAAAGTTGAAAAGGAAGTTAAAGATGTGTTACCAACCCAGCATTTATTATGTGTTGCCATTATGGTGTTGGCAATGTATTTTTTACTTGATGCTTTGGTTAATTTATTTTACTGGGTATTTTTATGGGTGAACTATTTTACTACTGAAATAAAGCAAATTGTCACTCTTGAACAAAAAGGAGGAACAATAGCAACAGTTGCCGAGCTGTTTTTGTCACTTATTTTATTGTTGTATTCAAAAAGAATTTCTATTTTTTTATTTAAACAACAGCAATAGCTTGCCATATATTTATTCGTGATATAATTGTGTTTTCTTTATCAGAATTTGGATCTTAAATATGTCACGATTTTTCGCTTTTATTTACGACCCAATGATTGCCAAAACCGAAGCGGCTTGTTTACAGGATTGGCGCAAAGAGTTATTGGCTAATGCTTATGGGACAGTTCTGGAGGTTGGAGCAGGAACTGGTGCTAATATTAACTTTTACCCACAACAGGTGGATAAATTGATTATTTCAGAACCTGATGAATTTATGCGTAAACGCTTGCTTGAAAAATTATCAAACTCAAGTTTGAAAGATTCTCAAGTTAAATCCTTTGGGATGGAAGATATTGATTTGGATGATAATAGCGTTGATTGTGTGGTTTCTACCTTGGTTTGTTGCTCGGTTCGTTCTCCACATGAAGCCCTTAAACAAGTCTATCGGGTGTTAAAACCTGGTGGTCTTTTCTTGTTTATGGAACATGTGGCAGCAGAAAATAACCCCAATAGGCTCAAATGGCAAAATCGCATCAATCCCATTTGGAAACGTATTTCTGGCAATTGCCACACCAACCGCGAAACAGAAAAATACATGCTCGAAACAGGTTTTACAATTAAGCAAATAACAAAGGCCAGTATGCGTAAAGCCCCAGCCTTTGTTCGACCAACGATTCGTGGGATTGCGTTTAAACCTAAATAATTTTTAGAATTTGGGATATTTGAAGTTTTATGCACAAACCTATTTTGTATTCTTTTCGGCGTTGCCCTTATGCAATGCGTGCTCGTATGGCATTAACTTATGCCCAAATAGATTTTGAATTGCGCGATATTTTGCTCAAGGACAAGCCAAAGTCACTGTTGAGTTACTCTCCTAAAGGCACGGTTCCTGTACTGGTTTTGCCAAATAAAGTTATTGATGAAAGTTTGGATATTATGCTTTGGGCATTACAACAGCAAGACAGTGATGGTTGGTTGCATGCTGATAATCAATATGATTTAATAAAATTATGCGATGAAAAATTTAAACCGCAGCTTGATAGGTATAAATATTCTGAACGATACGAAATGTCAGAAAAGCATTACCGTGATGAATGCCTGTGGTTTTTATCTGTGCTCAATAAACAACTTGGGTCAAAAGACAATTTGTTTGCCAATTCGATTTCTCTTGCTGATTGTGCTATTTTTCCTTTTATTAGGCAGTTTGCTTTTGTGGATAAGGCTTGGTTTGATTCTCTAAC
>CAZQMH010000145.1:0-7117 GCA_964594435.1 uncultured Alcanivoracaceae bacterium | reverse complement strand
AATCAAATGCAAAAAACAATTTATTTTTTAAAATAAAGTCACATTAAAAATGAGGTATCTACATGATAGGAGAAAAACACGACTTGCACCATGAGTTTCCAGAATACGAAAAAGAAATTCATCATTTAAAGCTCAACAACAACCATTTTGCTCGGTTTTTTACTGAGTATGATGAGGTGGTGGATGAGTTACATAGAATTAATCTGCAAATAGAAACGCCAGCAGATGCCTATATTGAACAACTCAAAAGAAAGCGATTGTTTTATAAAGATGAACTGTATTTTATGATTTTGAAGCACATCAGAAAGCAGAAGAAAAAATTAATCGAAAAAGAGAAAAAAAGATTAAAGAAACAAGCTAAAAAGAAAAAGAAGTAAGCAAATCAATTCACCCAAACCTCTATCGGGGTTTGGGTGAATACTGATTCGTGTTTCTATCTCGGCATGAGGGTTGAAGGAAAAATATATTTGGTGTACAATTTGGATTCAAATGTTTAAAAATTTATTGGGGATAAAATATGAAGCCTATTGTATTGTTTGTGTTTTCGCTTTTTGCCTTGTCTGTTTTGGCTACAGAAAGTCATTTTGTGGTTCGGGATAGTGAGACGGGTGCAATCATAAATGCCAGCTTGCAGCTTAAATTGGTGGAGTACGCTTCTCTGTCGGAAAAAGATTTAACAGCCATTAAACTTGGGCGTAAATTTAATGACAACAGTAAAGTTGTGCTTGCTAAACAAATCAATGCCGTCAATAATCACTTTACACTTCAATCTAGTAATTATTTACAACTTATTGAAATTGAAGCAGATAACTATGTTCCGGCAAACAGTTATATTGAACCTAACTCACCCATTGCTCTGAGTACGGTTTATCTTGATGTTATTAATGCTAAGGATAAAAAAGAACGACAAAGTTGTGATAATGCCAGTATTTGTGGCTATGTTTACGATAAATCATCCATGCAGGCGATTACTGGGGCTGAGGTTGAGCTAACGGGCTTGCAAAGCCATCACCATGTTTTGACCGATAAAAAAGGGCGTTTTATCATCAAAGGAGAAATTGAAGAAAATGCCATACTATCCATTAAACAGAAAAACTACAAAACGATTATTTATACTGCTTTACAGAAAAATTCTGCTTTTAAAGTTGTGGTTGATTTAGAACAGGGTAATGGTCTGTTGGAGAAATCCATGCATCATCCCTTAAGTGATGTGTTAAATAATCACATGGATAATCAATGGTTGCAGGCAAAAGTGAACCAAGAACCTTCGCTCATTCCACCACAAATCCAAGAACGTTCTACAGGTGCAGTATTTTTGCAACCACCGGCCAATATTCGCGTTGGTTTTAGTTCATCAGGTGGAACGTGCTGTGGTTCTGGTTGTGCAACATCTGAATTAATTAGCCTAGAAACTTATGTACAACATGGCTTAGACAATGAGTGGATTTCATCTTGGCAAGCCGATAGTTTAAAGTCAGGGAGTATTCCCTATCGTTCCTATGGTGCGTGGCACGCATTAAATCCGCCTTATACGGGCTACGATATTTGTGCAGGACCGTGTTGTCAGGCTTTCAGTCATGCAAATTATACCGCCACACGAAATGCGGCTAAGGCGACAAATGGTATTATGTTGGACAAAAATGGTGTCGTTGCTCGCTCGGAATATTCTGCCCAAAATAATTCATGGGATAACCCAAATGATGGCTTGAACTGTACAAATTCTGATTTATCTTGTGGCAATGGTTCGGTGGGTTCACCTTCTACAGGGTGGCCGTGTTTGGCAGATCCTGACTCTTTGAATAAAGGCTGTTTTGGTCATGGACGTGGTATGAGTCAATGGGGAACCCAGTTTCAAGCCCAAAATGGTTCATCTTATGCCGATATTGTTGATTTTTATTACAATGCCAGTAACAACCCATCGGGCAACCGCAGTCAATATGCCTCAACGCCTCTGCGGTTAGATATGTTGACAGTCAGTACAAACAGTGCTTCACCCAATGAGGTGATAAACCTAGATTACGAAGTTTTTAATGCCGCAAATGCCACTTTTGATTTTGGTACGGTTTTGCTTGGAGCAAGTATCAAACAAGGGGCAACTTACTATTCTGATCCAGCCAATGATGATGCATTTGTTATCAACCAAAGCGGCACATTGCATCTGCAACGTCCTTTTCAATTGCCCTCAAGTTTAAATTCAGGCTTATACGATGTGATTGTTGCACTTTATCTCGATGTTAATAATGACGGTGCTATTCAATCAGGTGATTGGTTTTTGATGAAAATCACCCTAACCGATGCCTTAACAGTTTTAGCAGGCAATGATTTGATTTTTAAACATGGTTTTGAATAGACCCCAAATCAAACGCCTTGTTTTTCAAGGTATTCTTCGTAGGTACCGCGATGGTCAATGACTTCATTGTCTTTGATTTCAATAATTCTTGTGGCAATTGACGAAACAAACTGTCGGTCATGCGAAACAAAGATTAAGGTGCCTTCATAATTTTCTAATGCCAAATTCAATGACTCGATGGATTCCATATCCAAATGGTTGGTTGGTTCATCCATAAATAAAATATTGGGTTTTTGCAACATTATTTTACCAAACATCATGCGGCCTTTTTCACCACCTGATAAGACGTTGAGTTTTTTCCTTGAATCTTCCTTGGAAAATAATAAACGACCCATAACACTACGAACCGCTTGCTCGTCATCTTCTGCCTTTTTCCATTGAAACATCCAGTCAAAGGCGGTCGTATTTTCTTTAAATTCTGCCATGTTGTCCTGTTTAAAATAAGCAATTTCGGCATTTTCCGACCATTTTATTGAGCCAGTATCGGCTTTAATGTTTTCTGTCATGCAATTCAGTAAAGTCGTCTTACCAATACCATTGGCTCCAATAACTGCCAAGCGTTCACCGACTTCCAGGGTGAAGCTTAAATCTTTAAATAAGGTCTTTTCATCAAATGTTTTGCTAATATCTTTAACACTAATTGCATTGCGAAATAATTTTTTCTCTTGTTCAAAAATAATATAAGGACTGACACGCGAAGATGGTTTGATGTGGTGCAATTGAATTTTGTCCAATTGTTTTTGTCTTGAGGTGGCTTGTTTGGCTTTTGAAGCATTGGCAGAGAAGCGGCTAACAAATTGTTTTAATTCGGAAATTTGAGCCTTCATCTTGGCATTTTCGTTTTGTAGGCGTTCTCTCGACTGTGTTGCTGCCGTCATGTACTCGTCATAATTACCAGGGAATAAACGCAGAGTGTTATAATCCAAATCAACCATATGTGTACAGACTGAATTTAAAAAATGCCTATCATGAGAAATGATTATCATCGTTGCTTTACTCGCATTCAGCGTGTTTTCCAACCAGCGGATGGTGTTAATGTCCAAGTTGTTGGTTGGTTCATCCAATAAAAGATAATCAGGATCTCCAAATAAGGCTTGAGCCAGTAATACCCGCAATTTCCAACCAGGTGCGACTTCGCTCATCGATCCATAATGCTGCTCTTCTGGGATTTCCAAACCCATCAGTAATTCACCAGCTCTGGCTTCCGCAGAATAGCCATCCATTTCGGCAAATTCTGTTTCCAAGTCAGCCACTTTAATGCCATCTTCATCACTCATATCACCTTCTAGGGCATAAATTCTGTCACGTTCTTGTTTGACTGCCCAAAGTTTTTTATCGCCCATGATAACGGTGTCGATAACTGAGTATTCCTCAAAGGCGTATTGGTCTTGTCCAAGAATGCCGAGTTTTTCATCTTCACCAAAGGCAACACTGCCTTGCGTTGGTTGCAGTTCGCCAGTGATAATTTTCATAAAAGTTGATTTACCAGAACCGTTGGCTCCGATAAGGCCATATCGGTTGCCATTACCGAATTTCATGGAAATATTTTCAAATAAGGGTTTTGAACCAAATTGTATGGCGATATTTGCTGTAACTATCATAATATTATGCTGGATGAAGATTTAAAGACGGGCGATTATACACTTTGTTATCCAGAAGTTGAATAACAAAGTGTAATTTGAGTTGGATTCATCTGTAAAAGCAGTTCTATTGATTTTAATCGGCATCCAAACCTGTCATGCCCATAATATTGTAACCCGCATCAACATAGGTGATTTCACCCGTAATTCCACTGGCCCAATCCGAGCACAAGAAGGTTGCGGTATTGCCGACTTCTTCTTGGGTAATGGTTTTGCGAAGTGGTGATTTCTCAGCGACATGGTCAAGCATTTTTTTAAAGTTGCCGATGCCAGAGGCGGCAAGTGTCTTGATAGGGCCTGCCGAAATTCCACAAACGCGTGTGCCATCAGCCCCTAAAGAATGTGCCATATAACGAACATTGGCTTCAAGTGCTGCTTTGGCTACGCCCATAACATTGTAGTTGCTCATGGCTTTTACCGCTCCTAGATAACTTAATGTCAACATGCAAGCATTGCGACCTTGCATCATTTTTCTTCCAGCTTTGCCCAATGCGGCAAAAGAATAGGAGCTAATATCCATAGCAATATGATAGCCTTCGCGGGTCAGGTTTTGCAGATAATCACCTTGCAATAATTCACGCGGAGCAAAGCCAACACTGTGGATAATGATGTCAATACCATCCCAATGTTTAGCCAATTCGGTAAAAACATTTTCAATGTCTTCATCATTTGCCACATCACAAGGCAACATGATAGAAGAACCCGTAATGGCAGCGATTTTTTCTACCCTTTTTAATAGTTTTTCATTTTGGTAAGTGTAAGCAATTTCTGCACCTTCTCGATGAAAACACTGAGCAATTGACCAAGCAATTGAACGATTGCTGGCAACGCCAACGATTAAGGCTTTTTTGCCTGTTAATAGACCCATAGTTGTCCCCTATAGTTATTTTGAAAGAGGCAATAATACGTTAGATAAAAATAAATTTCATCTTTTTGTTGAGTTAAACTATAATAAGCACACTTTTTAAAGCTTAATGATTATGTCGAAAACCAAAATTTCACTTTTTACCGATGGTTCATGCTTAGGAAATCCTGGGCCTGGAGGTTGGGCAGCATTGTTAAGATACGAAACGACAGAAAAAATGCTCAGTGGTGGCAAAGGGGAAACCACCAATAACCAAATGGAATTGCAAGCCGTTATAAGTGGTCTAGCTGCCTTGAAAAAAGAATGCGAAGTTGAACTTTATTCGGACTCTAAATATGTAATTGATGGCTTTACCAAGTGGGCACCAAACTGGAAAGCCAATGGTTGGCATCGTGGGAAAAACAAAACCTTGCTCAACAAAGAATATTGGCAAGAACTTGATGCCCAAGCCGCCCGTCATACCATAAATTGGCATTGGGTCAAAGGACACAGTGGTCATGAGGAAAACGAACGTGTGGATCAATTGGCACGCTTGGAAGCGGAAAAAATTCAGGGGTTACAAGCACAATGACTTCTTCTAATCGTCTGATAATGCTCGATACCGAAACCACTGGCATCAGCATAAAAGAGGGCAACAGAATTTTAGAAATTGGTGCAGTTGAGGTCATTAACCGTGAAATTACGGGTTCTCACTACCAACAATACATCAATCCAGAGCGAGAAAGTGAAGAAGGTGCTCTCAATGTTCATGGGATCACGTCGGAATTTTTGGCAGATAAACCAATTTTTGCACGGATTGTCGATGAATTTATTGCTTATGTTGAGGGAGCGGAATTGGTTATTCATAATGCTCCTTTTGATGTTGGCTTTATTAATTATGAATTTGAACTATGCGGCAAAAATGTAAAGATTGAAGACCTGTGTAAAATAACAGATTCTTTAGACTATGCACGCAAAAAACACCCCGGTGCCAGAAATTCTTTGGATGCTTTGTGCAGGCGCTACAGTGTCATCAATGAACACAGAACGCTGCATGGTGCGTTGCTCGATTCACAGATTTTGGCAGAAGTGTATTTGTTACTAACAGGTGGGCAAACTTCACTGGATTTAGATTTATCCAATGATTTTTCATCAGGGCAGGGCTTGGGTTTTGATTTAAGCCAACTACCACCTTTACTAGTGACCAAGGCAAGCCAGCAAGAATTGAGCAAGCACAATGAGCTTATTGAACGCTTATCTAATAATGGCAAAACCCCGTTTATATACCAACTATCAGAGAAAACATCATGAAAAAAATTATTATAACCCTTCTTTTACTCAGTTTATCACCTCTTTATGCTAAAGATACACATGAACATGATAAAGAAACAGTACTGAGCTGGAAAACTCAAAAAGTGGCCGATGGCTTGTACATGTTATCAGGTGTAGGTGGCTTTACAGGTGGCAATCTCGGGTTGTCGATTGGAGAAGATGGCGTCATTCTTATAGACGATGCGTTGCCATCAACATTAGATATCATGAATAAAGCCATTGCTGATATCAGCACTCAACCGATTGATTTCTTAATCAACACGCATGTGCACGGCGATCATACGGGCAATAATAAAGTTTTTGGTGATAAGCATGTGCATATTGTAGCCCATGAAAACATGCGCTTACACATGCTGAAAAAAGGCTTGCAAACAGCACAAGGTCAACAACAAATGCCCAAAAGTGCCTTGCCCATTATCACCTTTAGTGAATCAATGGATTTTCATCTCAATGGCAAAGATGCACATGTTTTTCATTTGCCTCATGCACACACCGATGGCGATGCGGCGATTTTCTTTAAAAATGCCAATGTCATTCATGTTGGCGATACCATGTTTAACAAAATATTTCCTTTTATCGACTACAGTAGTGGTGGTTCGTTAGATGGTTATATCGCCGCACAAAAGAAGGTTTTGTCGTTGATTGATAAGGACACAAAAATTATTCCAGGACATGGACCACTTGCCAACAAATTAGACTTGCAAAACTCTATAAGCATGTTGGAAGGCAGTAAAAAAATCATTCAAAATCTTATCCAAAAGGGGAAAACTTTAGAGCAAATAAGCGACTTAGATCCGCTGGCTAAAGATTATGCTGCATGGAGTTGGAACTTTATTGACTCAAAAAAGATGGCCCAACAGGTTTACCAAGGCTTGCAACAGCAAATAAAGGATTAAAATGGCGGAGTGGACGGGACTCGAACCCGCGACCACCGGCGTGACAGGCCGGTAT
>CAZQMH010000144.1:0-7194 GCA_964594435.1 uncultured Alcanivoracaceae bacterium | reverse complement strand
TAAGAAGTATAAGTTTAAATTATCTATTTGTTTATCTAAAAAGCTGTGATGTCTGTGGCAATTCTCTTGATTATGTTTTGCTGCTGTCAATTTGTATTCTGTAGGTGAAATAGTTTTCTTTTGTTATTAATCACTGCGATTTAACGAGAAAAGCTGGGGATTGGATGAAAACAACGAAAAGCTTTGTCAATTTACAAGGACTTAACAGTCAACTCTTTATAATGTGACTTTAGATTGTAATTGAGAATTTGTATGCGTTTTATTTTTGTTGTTTTGGTTTTTATCTGCTCGCCATTTGCCCTTTGCAATGCACAAACCCAAGATGAGTCGGCAGTCGTTGATTTGGGTTCTATTTTAGTGGAAGGTGTCCGTCCTGGGCCAAAATTATGGCGGGTTAAAAAAGGTGAGCATACGCTTTGGGTCTTGGGCGAACTTTCCCCCTTGCCCAAACGCATGAAATGGCACTCGCAACGGGTAACGGAGGTTATCCAACAATCTCAAGCTTATCTTGCTCCTTCTAGTTTTACTGCTGAAGTTGGTTTTTTTCAAGGTTTATCCTTGGCCACATCCGCTATTGGTATAAAGAAAAACCCAGATAAGAAAAAACTCAGCGATATTATCCCAGCGGATATTTACCAACAATGGTTGGTTTTAAAGAAGAAATATTTAGGCAGAAATAAAAGGGTAGAAAAACTAAGACCCTTGTTTGCGGCTGATAAGTTGTATACCAAAGCGATAAGCAAAGTGGGTTTGACCGAAAAGACAAAAGTTTACAAAAAAGTTCGCAAATTAGCCAAAAAGAATAAATTGGAGTTTGTTTACCCAACAATAAAAATTGAGCTCAATAAACCTAAAGCAGGCTTGAAAAAGTTCAAAAAAACACAAATCAGTGATTTGCAATGTTTTCGTCAAACATTAGACCGCTTAGAAGTGGATTTAGATGCCATGCGGCAACGAGCTAATGCTTGGTCGGAAGGAAATTTGTCCATTTTAAAAGACCTAAAATTCACCAATCAAAACAAGTCATGCACGTCGGCAATTCTTGAAAACTCTGTGATACAAGACATGGGTCTGGCTGATATTCGCTCAAGAATGCGGGCAATTTGGCTTGAAAAAGCCAAAGAATCCTTAGAAAAATACCCATCAACCTTTGCCATTTTGCCAATCTATCATCTTTTAGGAGAGAATAGCTATGTGGATATTTTGGCACAAGAAGGGTATACCGTTATTGCACCGCATTAACCCAAATCAAGATGTTGCAAACAAGCCCAAATTTTGTTCAGTGATGAAAAGTGAATAAACTTTAGCAAAGTTCTGAAAAATACGTTAAACTGATTGGTTTTTTCATTGCCAGAAGAATATTTATGAAAACCATCAGCTTACGTGGTGCTCGTACCCATAATTTAAAAAATATAGATATTGATTTACCACGTAACAAACTTATTGTGATTACTGGTTTGTCGGGTTCGGGTAAATCGTCCTTGGCATTTGATACCATTTATGCCGAAGGTCAAAGACGCTATGTCGAATCATTGTCCGCTTATGCTCGGCAATTTTTGTCGTTAATGCCAAAACCAGATATCGACCATATCGAAGGTTTGTCTCCGGCTATTTCCATTGAACAAAAATCGACCTCACATAATCCGCGTTCAACCGTTGGCACGATTACCGAAATTAATGATTATTTACGCCTGTTATATGCCCGAGTAGGAACGCCATGCTGCCCACAACATGGTATGAAACTCGAAGCCCAAACGGTGTCTGAGATGGTGGATAGAATACTGCAACTTGATGCTTCAAAAAAATACATGCTATTGGCTCCAATCGTTCGGAATCGTAAAGGCGAACACGCCTTGTTGCTAGAACAATTGATGGGCAGTGGTTATGTTCGGGTTCGTATTGATGGGCGTGTTTATGATATAGATGATTTGCCAAAAATAAACAAAAAAACCAAACATAATATTGAAGCTGTGGTTGATCGTTTTAAGATAAAAGAGGAAATGGCACAACGCTTGGCAGAGTCGATAGAATCGGCATTGGTATTGTCTGAGGGTTTGGTGCAAGTCGTGTCTTTTGGCGATGAAGAAGATGAGCAAAACAAGGTTGATATGTTATTTAGCGAATTATTTTCCTGTTCGGTTTGTGATTATTCTTTGCAAGAATTAGAACCACGACTTTTTTCGTTCAATAATCCCAATGGAGCGTGCCCTGAGTGCGATGGTCTTGGTATCAGCCAATATTTTGATCCAGAACGCATTATTATCTCCAAAGATTTATCCATGGCAAGTGGGGCAGTGCGTGGCTGGGATAGACGTAATGGTTATTATTATCAAATGTTATTGGCGGTAAGTGAACATTATGGTTTTGATTTGACTACACCGCTAAAAGATTTGCCTAAAAAAATTCTTGACGTTTTAATGTTTGGCTCAAAAGATGAGTTGATTAAATTCAAGTATTCCTCCGAGAAAATTGAATTTAATCGTTCCAGTGCTTTTGAAGGCATAGCCAATAATATGAAACGACGTTACAAAGAAACCGAATCGAATATGGTGCGGGAAGAATTGAACAAATACATAAGCGTAAAAAAATGCGACGTCTGTCACGGCGAACGCCTCAACGAAGCTGCTCGCAATGTGTTTGTGGCAGACAAATCCTTACCATATGTCAACAGTCTATCGATTGCTGAATGTTATGATTATTTCATGAAACTCAAACTCAAAGGCAGCAAAGGTGAGATTGCCAGTAAAATACTAAAAGAAATTCAAGAACGATTGGAGTTTTTGGTAAATGTCGGTCTCAATTATCTGTCTTTGCAACGCAATGCCAATTCTTTATCAGGAGGAGAAGCTCAGCGCATACGTTTGGCATCTCAGATTGGAGCAGGTTTGGTTGGCGTGATGTATGTTTTGGATGAACCATCAATTGGCTTGCACCAAAGGGATAATGCAAAATTACTACAGACCTTGACTAAATTGCGAGACTTGGGCAATACCGTTATTGTGGTTGAACACGATGAAGATGCCATTGCTAAGGCTGACCATGTGGTCGATATTGGACCAGGTTCGGGCATTCATGGTGGCCATATTGTGGCACAAGGCACGCCTAAAGAAATTACCGAAAATCCACAGTCGATAACAGGGCAGTATTTGCTGGGAAAAAAGAGCATAGAAGTTCCCACAAAACGCACCAAAGTTGCCAAAGATTTGATTTTCACCCTGAAAGGAGCCACAGGTAATAACCTAAAAAATGTTGACTTGAAAATTCCAGCAGGCTTATTTACTTGTGTAACAGGTGTGTCTGGTTCGGGCAAATCGACTTTAATAAATGCAACATTTTACAAAGTCTTAGCTCAAGAACTTAATCGAAACTCTAATCGACCTTCGCCCTATAAATCTTTTACCAATATCGAACTTTTCGACAAAGTCGTGGAAATCAATCAAAAAGCCATTGGTCGAACTCCGCGTTCCAATCCCGCAACCTATACCCAGCTTTTTACACCGCTGCGAGAACTGTTTGCCGGCACGCCAGAGGCACGAGCACGAGGTTACAAGCCAGGGCGATTCAGCTTTAATGTGAAGGGTGGACGTTGTGAAGCCTGTAGTGGCGATGGATTAATTAAAGTCGAAATGCACTTTTTGCCCGATGTGTTTGTTATGTGTGATGTGTGCAAAGGAAAACGCTACAACCGAGAAACCTTAGATATTCGATTCAAAGGCAAAAACATTCAGCAAGTCTTGAATATGACGATAGAAGAAGCCCAAGAATTTTTCCACGCCATACCAAGCATTAAAATGCGGCTTGATACCTTGATGGATGTCGGCTTGAGCTACATCACGCTCGGTCAAAATGCCACCACTTTATCAGGTGGCGAGGCTCAACGCATAAAGTTAGCAAAAGAATTGTCGAAACGAGATACTGGGAAAACCATTTATATTTTGGATGAACCGACCACAGGATTGCATTTTGCCGATATCAAACAATTATTAGCCGTGCTGCACCGACTGCGAGACAAAGGCAATACCATCGTCGTAATCGAACATAATTTAGATGTCATTAAAACTGCCGATTGGGTCATTGATTTAGGACCTGAGGGTGGAGATTTGGGTGGAAAAATTGTTGCTCAAGGCACGCCTGAGGATATTTGTAAAAAATACAACACCCATACCACCCACTTTCTAAAAAAAATGTTAGCTGGTGATTAAGTTTTTAACGATTGATAAGACGCGTTTAGGGCTTGTGTTATAATCCTGTTTTCACTGCTGGGATTAGGCTTATGATAATGCTAAGAGCAAGAGACACGACCGATTTGAATATTTTTGCCATTATTTTTTTAGCATTAATAGCACTTGTGGTTTTGTTTTTTTCTGTATTTGTACTCTTTAAACTGATAACACTTGGCTTGCTATTAGCTATGGCCTTATCGTTGTTTAAGAAGGTCAACACAAATAAGGGCGTTCAAATTTTGTTGAACGATGAAAAAAAATGGTTTCTCAAAACAGACGATAAAACCGAAAAAGTCAATTTAAAAGATTATTGGCTGCTGGGAGACCGAATATTTATTTGGTTAAAAGGCCCACAGCAGTCCTTATCTTTTATGCTGTCACGGCGTATAATTGGGCTTGAGAATTATTCAAAAATAAGAAGTATGTTAACATGACAAATAAAATTCAAAAAAGAATAGCCGTCACCGTTGGTGATTGTGTTGTTGGGAATGGTGAAATAATCGTTCAATCCATGACCAATACTGACACAGCAGACGTGCAAAAAACGGTAGAACAAATTTACCAATTATGGCAAGCAGGTTCAAAGTTGGTGCGTATAACAGTCGATAAAGAGGCTGCAGCTCAAGCCGTTGAAGAAATTATTGATCGTTTAGCAGCTGCTGGTTGTCAGGTTCCGGTCATTGGTGATTTTCATTATAACGGACATACTTTGTTAACAAAATACCCGAAATGTGCCCAAAAGCTGGCAAAATACCGTATAAATCCGGGCAATGTCGGCTTTGGTAAGAAAAAAGATGCACAATTCGCCGAAATCATTGCCATTGCCAAAAAATACCAAAAACCCATTCGTATCGGAGCCAACTGGGGTTCATTGGATCAAAAACTTTTAGCAAAAATGATGGATGATAACGCATTGCTCGCTGTACCCTTAGCCGCCGATAAGGTCATGGAAGAAGCCTTGATTTTATCCGCCTTAAACAGTGCACAACAGGCACAAGAACTGGGGCTTAGTGCCGATAAAATCATCATCTCCTGCAAGGTAAGCACGGTACAGGCCTTAATATCAATCTACCAATCCTTAGCTAAGCGTTGCAGCTATCCTTTGCACTTGGGTCTGACCGAAGCAGGCATGGGTTCCAAAGGCATCGTCGCCTCATGTGCCGCGTTGGCAATTTTATTGCAAGCAGGAATTGGTGACACGATTCGTATCTCCTTAACGCCAGAACCAGGTGGTTCACGCAGTCAAGAGGTTATCGTTGCCCAAGAATTATTACAATCAATGGGCTTAAAATCATTTGCACCAATGGTCACCGCCTGTCCGGGATGTGGTCGAACAACCAGTTCGTTTTTTCAAGAACTGGCACAAAAAACCACCGCATTTATCCGTGAGAAAATGCCACAATGGCGATTAAAATACCCAGGCGTTGAAGACATGAGCGTTGCTGTTATGGGTTGTATTGTCAATGGACCAGGCGAAAGCAAACATGCCGATATTGGCATTTCCTTACCTGGCACTGGTGAGAGCCCCGCTGCTCCAATTTTTATTCGCGGAAAGAAAACACAAACACTGCGTGGTGACAACATTGCCGATGAATTTCTAGCCATTATGCAAAATTTTGTTGAAACAAACTACCCTAATACCAAGACATAATCGCACTAAAGAATGCAAGAACAATTCTATATAAGCAATAATCGCATACGCACCATTATCAAGGTAGCGGTTATTCTTCCATTGCTTTTTGTCTTGGTTATCAGCAACTCAATAGTGAGCGACAAGCATACAGTTATCGGCCAAATATTGTTAATATGTTTTGATTTAGGACTGATTGCATTGATTATTTGGATGCTTAATCGAGATATAAGTAAAATAATATTGAACCATAACAAACTCACAATTAAAGGGTTATTTTACACCATAAATCAATGCACTATTACACAAGATACAAGGATTGCCATCATGTCACTAAAGAAGGGGCCGACAAAGCCCATAATTGGAGCGGCCCCCGTTACTTATGGCTATAGAATTGGCAACGGATTGATTGCTCTAGCTGATGCTGCAAGCAAAAACAGCACGAGTGGTAAACATCTGATTCTTGCAAATAAAACTAATGAAATCATAAAAATTAGAAGCAATTACTACCACCAAAGCAAACAATTACTGCAAACATTAGAAAAAATTACCCAAAAAAAAGCAACACCACTGCATTTAAATGAATTAAACGCTTGGCAAAGCAAACAACTCTCTGCATATCGACAAAATCCCTACCCAAAATACAAAGCCTTTTTAAAGCGAGTGACTCCTTATATGCGCTTCAAAATACTCGTTTATCCAGTTTTAGTACTTTGGCTGGCGATAATTCTCATCAGTAATATAAGCTTTAATATTATCCACAAGCAATTTAACCAATTAGCTCGCCCAATTACCGATTCACAAAACAAGCGATACACGCTAAAAATCAAACCTGCCCAAAACAAACATAAAAATCAGGTTCAAGCCGATATAATTTCAACAATTGATAACACCATTCTGCTCAAAGATATTATTGTACTTGATAAAACCCTATCAACAAAAACTATAAACTATACATTATACCCCTATTTTTATCCACAATATCTACCCAGAATGGTAAATCTTGACCAAGATGAAGAAGCAGAAATATTAGTGAAAATAAAGAATAAATACCAAGTTTATGATTATGATTCTATTCAAAATACATTTGAACTCAAACCCGTTAATGAGTTTTCAAAAATATACGCACGCTATATAACAGAACTAAAAGGTTTTAGCGAGTTGAAATGGTCAGGATATTTGTCAGAGACAGCTTTGATAATATTGTTTGCTTATTTCTTTGCATTGGGTGTGTTTTATTTTGTATTTAGTGAAATAAGGCTTAAATATCAAAGCTAGGAGCTTGCCCGAGAATAGGAATCGTAGTGAAGGAAAGTTGGATTTAGGGCTATTTTTCGGTTT